>SKMG01000019.1 GCA_007121175.1 Trueperaceae bacterium
CGCCGCACAGAGCGGCTCTTGGAGGCCAGCGGCTATCGGGTCGACGCGGTGCTCGAACCGAGTCGTGCCGTGCGGGCCGCGGCCGCGGCGCGGCCGCCGTCGGCGGCGAAGAAGTCGGCGGAGAAGAAGTCGGCGACGAAGAAGTCGGCGGCGAAGAAATCGGCGACGAAGGAGTCGTCGGAGACGAAGCCGGCAGCAGGTAAGCGCGGTCGGCCGAGCGCTACGCGCGATGAGCCCGGATCGCCGGAACGATCCGCGGACGAGTCAGGCTCGGAGCCGCCGCAGGGCGAAGCGAGCGTCACTCCTCGGCCGCGGCGCGGGCGCCGAGGCGGTGGGCGCTCCAGTGGGTGAGCGCCAAGGCGAGCGCGTCGCTCACGTGGTGGCTGGGAGGCGCACTGGTGAGGCGTAGCAGCGCCCTCACCATGTAGGCCACCTGCGCCTTGTCCGCACGGCCGGTGCCGACCAGCGCCTGCTTGACCTGCAACGGTCCGTAGGAGCTGACGGGCACGCCCGCGTGGTGCGCCGCTAAGCGCACGACGCCGAGCGCCTGGCCGACCTTGGTGGCGGCGTCGCGCTGGCGGTGGAAGAACTGACCCTCCACCACCAGCGCCTCGACGTCGAGCGCCTCGATCATCGCGCGCACGGCGTCGTACAGCATGGCCAGGCGGGCACCCTCGTCGTCGCGCGAACGCGTCCTGACGAGCTCCGTGGCGAGCAGCCGGGCCTCGCTGCCGCGCGCGATGATCGCTCCCAGCCCGAGGTTCGCCAGGCCCGGGTCGACGCCGAGGATGCGCACGTCAGTACTCGGCCAGGTACTGATCGAGCTCCCAGTCGTGCACGGTGATCCGGTAGGCGTCGAACTCCTTGGACTTGGCGTCGGCGAGGTGCTCGAAGGCGTGCCTGCCAAGCGCCTCGCGCGCGACGCGGTCACCCTTCAGTGCGGTCAGCGCCTCGCGCAGCGTGTAGGGCAACTCCTTGATCTTGTGCCTGCGGCGGTCGCGCACGCTCATCTGGTAGATGTTCCTCGCGATCGCCGGCGGAGGGATCAGATTGCGCTCGATGCCATCGAGGCCGGCGGCCATGATCACCGCCAGGGCGAGGTAGGGATTGCACGAGGGATCGGGCATGCGCAGCTCGCAGCGTGTGCCGATGCCACGCCGGGCTGGGATGCGGATCAGGGCACTGCGGTTGCTGACCGACCAGGCGATGTTGGTCGGGGCTTCATACCCGGGGGTGAGGCGCTTGTAGCTGTTCACCAGCGGGTTGGTGACGGCCACCAGGCCTTGTGCGTGCTCGAGCAGCCCGGCGATCCAGTTCTTGGCCGTGTGCGACAGCTGGTGCTCGGCCTTCGGGTCGAAGAACGCGTTGTCGCCGTCGCGGAAGAGCGACAGGTGGATGTGCATGCCCGAGCCGTTGATGCCGGCGACGGGCTTGGGCATGAAGGTGGCGTGCAGACCGTGGAGCAGCGCGACCCGCTTGACCACCATGCGGAAGGTGGCGATGTTGTCGGCGGTGGTCATCGCGCCGGCATACTTGAAGTCGATCTCGTGCTGTCCCGGGGCGACCTCGTGGTGTGCCGCCTCGATCTCGAAGCCCATCTCGACCAGGGCGTTGACCATGTCCCTTCGCGCGTCCTCGCCGCGGTCGACCGGGGCGAGATCGAAGTAGCCTGCGGCGTCGTTGGTGACGGTGGTCGGCGTGCCGTCGCCGTCGCGAGCGAAGAGGAAGAACTCCGGCTCGGGCCCAGTGAGCATGTCGTCGAAGCCGAGTGCCTGCAGCCGTTCGATCTGGCGCTTCAACACGTAGCGCGGGTCGCCCTCGAAGGGCTGTCCATCGGGGTGCGTGATGTCGCAGATCAGACGCGCGACCTTGCCGCGGGCGTCGCCCTCGATCATCGAGGGGAAGACCAGGAAGGTGCCCATGTCGGGTTTGAGCAGCATGTCGGACTCTTCGATCCGGGCAAAGCCCTGGACCGATGAGCCGTCGAACATGATCTCGCCGTCGAGCGCCTTGTCGAACTGCGAGCGCGGCACCTCGACGTTCTTGTTGCGCCCCATGATGTCGCTGAACTGAAGGCGCAGGAAGCGAACGTTCTGCTCGTCGAGGCGGACGCGGACGTCGTCGCGGGTGAGTGGCATTCGACCTCCAGGGAGCGGCCGGACCGGCCGTTCCGTGCATTCGCGCCATGTGTACACAGTCAGGTGCACACCTGAGCGCTGCGGGCGATCATGACGCGCGAAGCTGCCGCTGTCAACGACCAACAGCTCGGTTCGAGGTGCCACGGTGGCTCTTGCGGGGCACCGTGGCCCGCTAGCTCGAGGCCGCGAGCGCGGCGCCAGGCTGGCTCGATGGTCATGCGCCCACGCGCATAGGCGCTCGGCGACTCAGGCCGCGCAGCGCCAGCGGGCAGTGCCGCTGCGGAGCGCTGCGAGAATTGACAGTGCCCATGCCCGTGGCTAAGGTGAGGAGCCCGCAGGCGGCGGCTGCGCCGTGTGCGGTCTGCGGGACGAGGAAATGGGAGGATCGTCAATGCATATCCAGCCAACAACGATCTGCAGATACACAGGCATGCTGCGCGCGCTGGCGGCGACCGCCGCGCTGGCCGTGGCGGCCGCGTTCGCGCTCGCTCAGCCCGACGTCGTGCCGGTCGGAGCGCTGCTCGATTACACCGGCCCGCTCGCCGAGTTCGGACCCGCTCACCGGGACGCTGCCGAACTGGCGGTGATGCAGATCAACGAGGCCGCCAGCGCCGTCTTCGGCGGCCCCATCATGCGGCTCATCCACGAGGACGCTGCGACCAGCGCCGCGGTCGGAGTCGACCGGGCGCGCA
>SKMG01000309.1 GCA_007121175.1 Trueperaceae bacterium
GCGCCCGCCAACCCATCACCGCAGCCAGCGGGTAGATGACGCCGCCCGACATCAGGCTGGCATCGAAGACGTTGAGCAAGATCACGCCCAGGATCACCACCAGCGCCGGGCGGTCGCGCTGTTGCACGGCCTTCAGCGACAACAGCCCCAGCAGCAGCAGCACGCCGAGCGTTCCGATCAGTCCGCGATCCACCCAAGCGGTGAGCACCAGGTTGTGCGCGTGAGCGGCCACCGGCCGGACCCGCACGTCCCCGGGCAGCTCCGCGTGTACGGCGCGCGGCAACCCGCCCGGACCCCAGCCCAGGTACGGGCGCGCCTCGATGGCGGTCAGTGCGTCGCGCCAGATCGGGAAGCGCGAGGTGCGCAGGTCCATCACGCCGCGCCCCATGTCGCCCGGGACGTAGCCGGCGCTCCCACCGTCGTCCGCCCCCGCGATCAGCTGCAGCTCGGCGAAGGTGACCTGGGCGCCGACGCCGGCCGTGCGATCGACCACCACGCCCGAGTACCACGCCAGCGTAGCCTCACCGTGGTAGCGGAAGCGTACCGTCGCCCGCGACCAGCCGCCGTCGAGTGGTGTGAGGGCGGTCTCGAGCAGCTCGATGTCGCCCGAGGCGCTGCCCCGCAGTGTGCGGTCGTCGACCGTGGTCATGACGATGGAGGCAGGCTCTGCGCGGCCGGGCGCGCCCCAGCCGTCGAGACCCGGACGCTGGTCTGCGGCCGCCAGCAGCGCCGCGCTCAACGTGTAGGTCTCGCCCGGCCGCAGGGTCACCACCTGCTGCAGGCGCGCCCACGGATCGAAGCCGGTCTTGGTGAGGGTGAAGGCGGTGCGCGACTCGCCGGCGACGCGCAGCGGCTGAGTGGTGACGCGCACCTGCAGCGGGTGCCACCAGTCGCCGTCGGCCGCCTCGGTGCCGCGAAACAGGTTGGGGCTCCTGACGTTCCCGGCGACGTCGACGAGGAAGCCCGGACGACCCAGGCCGAGCAGGCCGCCCACGCCGCTGGCGAACACCAGCACCACGACGATGGTGCTCCACTCGACCGCGCGCGTGAGGCGGTCGCCACGGCGGCTGAACATGCGCAGTCCGATCGCGATCAAGAGCCAGGCGAACAGCGCCTCGCGCGAGCCGGCCAGCACCACCGCCAGCGCGCCCAGCGCCAGTGCGATCGTGCGCAATCGCGCGCTCGGTACCACGATCCCCAGCAGCGCCGAGAGCACCAGCATCGAGTGCGCGAACAGCGCCGGATGCGCCTGCCACACCACCGCGTCGAGCAGCGTGAGGGCGGTCTCGCCGCGCAGGTCGACGACCTGCTGCAGGCCGACCGCGAGCGCCAGTGCGAGGCCCACGACGAGACCGGCGCCGACGTCGAATGCCGCCGTGCTGCTGCCTTGACTCTGGCGCAAGAGCGAGGCCGAACGGTAGATCAGCCACACCGCCAGCACCTGCAGCAGGTCGAGCGATCCTTCGGCCACGAAGCCGTTCACCAGGTACGGCAGCGATACCAGCAGGGCCGCGGTCCACCACCAGCGGTCCGAGCGGCTCAGCTCGATGCGGCTCGAGATCAGCGCCAGCAGCGCCACGAAGGGGCCGATCGCCGGCAGCACCGCGAAGCCCATGCCGGCTAAGAACGCGAGACCGCGACGGTACGTGACCGGCGGGGAGGCGCTACTCACGCGCTCAGGCTACCGCTTCGGCGCCCAGCTGGACTGAGGCGGGCGACGCGCACGGGGCTCCAGCCGCGCGCGGGTACCACGAACGCTGGTACGCTGCCGCCGTGCGACCCCGCCTCGAGGCCCTCGCCGGCAAGGCTCGCGCGGCGGCGGGCCACGCGCTGTTCCGCGAGTTCCTGGGCTTCGGCTCGTCATCGATCGTCATGCAGCTGTCGCGGGTGGCGAGCTCCTTGGTGGTTGCCGCCCTGCTGGGGCCGGCCCAATGGGGCTCGTGGTTCCTGCTCAATCTGATCGTCCTGTACGGCGCCCTGACGCAACTCGGGGCGATGAACGGCATGAACCGCGAAGTCCCGGCCGCCTTGGGGCGCGAGGATCCCGACGAGGCGCTGGCGCTGCGCCGAAGTGCGCTCGGCGTCGTGCTGGTGACGACCGCCGCCGTCTCGCTGCTGCTGCTGCTCTTGGCGGCGCTGGTGCCCGGCGTGGTCGATCTCGCCGATCTCGGGCTCGTGCTCGTGCTGCTCGCCGCGCACCAGCTCTTCGGCTACGCCACCACCACCTTGCGCGCCACCACGCGCTTCACGGCGGTCTCGCGGTTGCAGTTCGCGATGGCGCTCGTCTACCCGATCTTCGCGATCGGCGGCGCCTTCGCCTACGGGCTGCAGGGCTTCATACTCGGTCAGGCGCTCAGCTATGCATCGTTGTGTCTGCTGGCGACCCGCGATCCGCAGGTGATCTACCGGCCCCAACTCGGTCTGGAGCGGGCTCGGCCGCTCATCGCGATCGGTTTCCCGATCATGCTCGTCGGACTGGTGAACACGCTCTTCACGACCGTCGACCGCTGGGTGGTCGCCGGCTTCCTCGGCACCGAGCCGCTCGGCCACTACTCTCTGGCGATCATGGCGCTCAATGCGGTGGGCCTGTTGCCGACGGTGATCGCGCAGCAGTTCTACCCACGCTTGGCCTTCGCCTGGTCGGCGCGCAGCGACACCTCGGAGCTCAGGGGCATGGCTTCGCTGCACCGGCGACTCACGTTCGCGGCCGTGATCCCGGTGATCACGGTGCTGCTCCTGGTCCTGCCGAGCGCGGTGCGCGCGTTCCTGCCCGCCTACACCGCCGGGATCCCGGCGCTCATGGTCACGATGTTCGTGCCGGTGGTGAGCTCGGTAGGCCAGGGCTACGGCGGCATCTTGCACATGCTGAACCGCCAGACCTGGCTGCTCGGCGCTATCTCGCTCTCTGCGGCGGTCAACTTCGGCATCAGCGCCGCGCTGGCTGGACCGTTCGGGCTGATCGGGGTGGCCTACGGCACCTTGGCCGCCTTCGGGTTGTTCTCGCTGCTGCGGGTGCTATTGGGCGCGCTCGCCCTGCGGCGCGTCGAGGCGGCCGCGGGGCTCGAGGTGCCCTAGGCCGCGCAGCCGGGCGGCACCGCGACCGCTCGGGTACAATCCTGCTGACCCGAGCCGCACCCGGCGGCCTCGATGCTCGAGAAGACGGAAGCGGTAGGTGTTGGTTGAGCATCCTCGATGGTAGTTCCATCCTGATAACGGGGGGCACCGGTTCGTTCGGGCGCCGCTTCGTGCGTACGGTGCTGGGCAGCACCGATGCCCGCAAGATCATCGTCTACAGCCGCGATGAGCTCAAGCAGTACGAGATGCGCGAGCAGTTCGGCGGCGATCAGCGGTTGCGCTTCTTCCTCGGCGACGTCCGCGACGGACCGCGATTGCAGCGGGCCTTCGACGGCGTGGACGTGGTCGTGCACGCCGCCGCACTGAAGCAGGTGCCTGCAGCGGAGTACAACCCCTTCGAAGCTGTCAAGACCAACGTCTTCGGCGCCCAGAACGTCATCGACTCGGCCATCGACCGAGGCGTGAGGCGTGTCGTGGCGCTCAGCACCGACAAAGCCTCCAGCCCCATCAACCTCTACGGCGCGACCAAGCTGGTGAGCGACAAGCTCTTCGTGCAGGGCAATAGCTACGCTGGCGGCAAGCCAACCCGCTTCGCAGTGGTGCGCTACGGCAACGTCGTCGGCAGCCGCGGCTCAGTCGTCCCGTTCTTCCTGGCGCGCGCGCAGAGCGGCGTGCTGCCGATCACGGATGCGCGTATGACGCGCTTCTGGATCACGCTCGAGCAGGGCGTGGCGTTCGTGCTCAGCAGCCTCGAGCGCATGCGCGGAGGCGAACTGTTCGTACCCAAGATCCCGAGCATGCGGGTCACCGACTTGGCCGCCGCCGTCGCTCCCGAGGCGCGCCTCGACTACATCGGCATCCGGCCAGGCGAGAAGCTGCACGAGGAGATGATCAGCCTCGACGATGCCCGCCGCACGATCGATATCGGCGACCGCTACGTGATCCAGCCCGAGTTCGACTGGTGGGGCAACGCTCACCTCGAGGGCGAGCCGGTGCCCGAAGGCTTCGCATACACCAGCGACCGGAACGACACCTGGCTCGACGTGAGCGCCCTTCGCGCCATGCTCGACCATGCCTGAAGCGACGATCCCATACGGCCGTCAATGGCTCGATGACGACGACGTCGCCGCGGTCGTCGAGGTCCTGCGAGGCGACTTCCTCACCACCGGCCCAGCCGTACCGGCGTTCGAGGCGGCGCTCGCTGCTGCCACCGGTGCAGCCTTCGCCGTCGCCGTCAACTCCGGCACCTCGGCGCTGCATGCGATGTACTTCGCCGCCGGCCTCGGGCCGGGAGACGCGATCATCACCAGCCCGCTCACCTTCGCCGCCACCGCCAACGCCGCGCGTTACCTGGGCGCAGACGTGCGCTTCGTCGACGTCGAGCCCGACACCGGCAACCTCGACCCGGCGTTGGTCGAGGCGGCGATCGATGAGCGCTGCAAGCTGCTGGTACCGGTCGACTTCGCGGGTCATCCTGCGGAGTACGACGAGCTGCGGGCCCTGGCGAAGCGTCACGGCCTCGGCTTGGTCGCCGACGGCGCCCACTCGCTCGGCGCCTCGTATCGTGGCCGCTCGGTGGGTACGCTGGCAGACGCCAGCGAGGTGTCGTTCCACCCAGTCAAGCCCGTCACCACCGCCGAGGGCGGCGCGGTGCTGACGAACGACGCCGGGCTGGCCCGGCGCGCGGCGCAGTTTCGCACGCACGGCATCGTCAAGGATCGCTCGCTGCTCGAGCTCGACGAGGGTCCCTGGTGGCACGAGCAGCAGCACCTCGGTTACAACTACCGCCTCACCGACGTGCAGGCGGCGCTGGGCACGAGCCAGCTGGCGAAGCTCGAGCGCTTCATCGCGCGCCGGCGCGTCATCGCGCGCGCGTACGATGAGGCGCTCGCCGACCTCGCATCCATCGAGCTGCCTGGTCGTCGCGCCCACGCCGAGCCCGGCTGGCACCTCTACGTGATTCGCACCCGTGACCCCGAGCTTCGTAGGCCGCTCTTCGAGAGCCTGCAGGAGCGCGGCCTCGGAGTCCAGGTCCATTACCTGCCGGTTCCATACCACCCGTACTACCGCTCGCTCGGCTACCGCCGCGGTGAGTGGCCGGTGGCGGAGGACTTCTACCGCCGTGCCATCAGCCTGCCGATCTACCCGCGCCTCTCTGACGAGGCGCTCGGGCGCTGCATCGACGCGGTACGTAGCGCCGTGCTCGAGCTCACATGAAACGCGCGCGCGTCGTCGTCATCAACCAGGCGCGCCTCGGCTCGACGCGGCTGCCGGGCAAGGTGCTGCTCGACCTGCACGGGCGGCCGCTGCTCGAGCGGCAGATCGAGCGCCTGCGGCGCGCCCGAACGCCCGACGAGATCGTGATCGCCACGACCTTCGCGAGCCACGACGACCGCCTGGCCGACTTCGCGCGCTCGCTCGGGTTGCGGGTGTTCCGCGGGCATGAGCACGACGTGCTCGAGCGGTACGTCGGCGCCGCAGCGGCCGCGGCGGCAGACGTCGTGGTGCGCGTCACCTCGGACTGCCCGCTACTCGACCCGACACTCCTCGACCGCTGCGTGCGCCTGCTGCTCGCCGAGCCCGAACTCGACTACGTCAGCAACACGCTCGAGCGGACCTACCCGCGCGGTCTCGACGTCGAGGCGCTGCGGAGAGCCACCTTGCTCGAAGCCCACCGCGAGGCGCACGAGCGCGCGGACCGCGAGCACGTGACCCGCTTCGTGTGGCGTCAACCCGAGCGCTTCCGCCTCGGCGGGATCAAGGGAGAGCACGATCACAGCCAGCTGCGCTGGACGGTCGACGAGGCCGACGACCTCGCGGTGGTGCGGGCCATCTACGACGCGCTCTACCCGCACGACCCCACCTTCGGCTTCGAGGACGTGCTCCGCCACGCCGAGCGGCACCCCGAGATCCACGCACGCAACCGCCACATCGCCCAGAAGGAGGCCTGAGGTGCGCGTTGCGGTGCGGGCCGACGCGGCGGCGACCATCGGCAGCGGTCACGTGATGCGCTGCCTCACGCTGGCCGACGAGCTCGCCTCCCGAGGCGCCGAGGTCGTCTTCGTGACCCGCGAGCACCCGGGCCACCTCATCGACATCATCCGTGCGCGCGGGCATCGCGCCTGCGTGCTGCCGTCGCATGGGCCGCTGGGCAGCGAGCCCGGCAGCTGGCTGCCCGCTGGCCCCGACGAGGACGCGCGCGACACCCGCTCGGCATTGGCCGACGAGGCGCCACTCGACTGGCTGGTGGTCGACCACTACGCGCTCGGCGCCCCTTGGCACGAAGCCGTCCGGTCGCTCGCACAGCGCCTGCTGGCGATCGACGATCTCGCAGACCGCCCGCTCGCCGCCGATCTCGTCCTCAACCAGAACTACGGAACCGACACCGAAGCGTACGCCGAGCATTCGCCAGGCGCCACGGTCCTGGCGGGACCGGCGTTCGCGCTGCTCGGCGCGCAGTACCGCAGCGCCCGCGCCCAGATCGACAGCGCGCAAGGGGGCCGCGCCCGCGCGCCGCGCGCGGGCGAGCGCACCAACCTGCTGATCAGCCTCGGTGGCAGCGACCCCGGCAACGCCACCGGCGCGGTGCTCGAGGCGCTCGTGCCGCTCCTGCCGGTGCTCGACCACGTCGACGTCGTGGTCGGCAGGCACCAGAGCGACCTCGCGACCTTGAGGCGCCGCTGCGGCCGGCATCGGAACCTCGCGCTGCACGTCCAGACCGACCGCATGGCGGAGCTCTTGCTGCGCAACGATCTCGCGATCGGCGCCGGCGGCAGCTCCACCTGGGAGCGGCTGTGCCTCGGCGTGCCGACGATCACGCTACCCTTGGCCGACAATCAGCGGCCCACAGCCCGGGCGCTGCACCAGGCTGGGTTGATCGAGCTCGCGCCCGACGATTGGCGCGCCGAGGGTGCGCTCGCGAGCGCCGTCGTGGCGCTCGCATCCGACGCTGCGCGGCGCTCCGAGCTCGCGCGCCGAGGCATGCGCCTCGTCGACGGCGCCGGCGCCGAGCGCGTCGCCAACACGCTCCTGGGGGCTTGAGTCGATGGACCTGCCGTACCGCCTCGTCCCACTCACGATCGACAGCGAGCACCTCGAGCTGGTGCGCCGGTGGCGCAACATGCCCGAAGTCCGCCGGAACATGCTGACGCGCCACGAGATCACGCCGGAGGAGCACCGCGCGTTCTTCGAGCGCCTGCGCACCGACCCGACCAAGGCGTTCTACCTCTGCGAGACCTCCGGCGGCGAGCCGGTTGGCGTCGTGAGCTTCGTCGAGATCGACCACACTCACGCCACGGCCTGCTGGGGCATGTACTCGGGCCGCCTCGAGCGCCGCGGCATCGGCCGGTGGCTGGCGTATCTCTCCATGCAGACAGCCTTCGGCGAGCTCGAGCTCGAGAAGGTATGGGGGGACGCCCTCGAGTGGAACCCGGTGTTCGATTTCTATCTGCGCTGCGGCTTCCGGCACGAGGGCACCTTCAGGGCCCATCACGTGCGCGACGGACGGCGCTTCGACGTACTGCGCATCGGCCTGCTTGCCAGCGAGTGGGAGCAGCGCCGGCCCCTGATCGAGGCCCGGCTGCTGCACGGCACACCCGAGCCCTCGCCGGCGCCCGGGGAGCGGCACGCCCTGCCGCTGCGGCTCGCCGCAGGCGGGCAGCGGCGCCATGTATCGCTCGAGCTGCTCGCGGCCGTCGAGGCGGTGCAGCCCCTGCACGGCATTGCGGTGGAGCGCGAGTGCTTCGAGTACGTCAAGCCCGTGCCGGCCGAGGCAGCGCTGGAACTGCGCCTCGAGGTCTTGCACCGCCTCGGCCGCGAGGTCACACTTCGGGCGGTGCTCATCGATCAGGCCGAAGAGGTCCTGTGCCGCGCCGAGATCCGGGCGCGGCTGCCGGAGGAGGGCGCATGAAGAGCGAACCGTTCGAGATCGCCGGCCGCCGCGTCGGGCCGGATGAGCCACCCTTCGTCATCGCCGAGCTGAGCGGCAATCACAACCGCAGCTTGAAGCGCGCTCTGGCCATCATCGACGCCAGCGCCGACGCCGGCGCCGACGCGGTCAAGCTGCAGACCTACACCGCCGACACGATGACGCTCGATCTGCGCGAGCGCGAGTTCGTCATCGACGACCCCGCCAGCCTGTGGCACGGCCGCAGCCTCTATGATCTCTACGACGAGGCGCACACGCCCTGGGACTGGCACGCTGCGCTCTTCGAGCGCGCCCGCGAGCGCGGCGTGATCCTCTTCAGCACCCCCTTCGACGACAGCGCCGTGGCGTTCCTCGAGACGCTTCGCTGTCCGGCCTACAAGATCGCTTCGTTCGAGAACACCGACACACGGCTGTTGCGCACGGTTGCTCGCACCGGCAAGCCGATCATCATCAGCGTCGGCATGGCTTCGCTGGCCGAGATCGACCAAGCGGTCGCCACCTGTCGTTCCGAAGGCAACGACCGGATCGTGCTGCTCAAGTGCACCAGCACCTACCCCGCCGAGCCCGCCGACAGCGACCTGCGCACCATCCCTCACCTCCGGGATGCGTTCGGTGTCCAGGTCGGCCTCAGCGACCACACCTTAGGCATTGGCGTGGCGGTCGCCGCGGTGGCGCTCGGCGCGAGCGTGATCGAGAAGCACGTCACCATGCGCCGCGCCGAGGGCGGGGTGGACGCGGCGTTCTCGCTCGAGCCGGACGAGCTGCGCGCATTGGTCGAGGAGACGAAGCGCGCGCACGCCAGCCTCGGCACCGTGCGGTACGGCGGCAGCGCGGCCGAGCAGGGCAGCAAGCAGTTCCGGCGCTCGCTCTACGTGAGCGCCGACCTGCGTGCCGGCGACGTGCTCGGGCCAGAGAACTTACGGGCGATCCGACCCGGGTACGGCCTCTCCGTCGCCGAGTACGACCGCGTGCTCGGCATGGCGGTGCGTCGCGACGTGCCGCGCGGGAGCGCGCTCGACTGGGGCATGCTGCGCGCCGAGCCGGACGCCGGCGAGTGAAGGAGCGCGCGGACCGAGCGATGGAACGAGCGCCTCGTGCGGACGCTGCCTCGCCAGCGCGGCACACGCAGCCCGCGACCGTCGGCGACGCCCGCGACCTCGACGTCGACGACCTCAACTACCTGATGAGCTCGCCGGAGAGCAACGTCTTCGAATACCACCCGCGCTACGGCGTGCGCAGCCCGGCGGTCGGCCTGCTGCGCTTCGGCTACCGCATGGGCGCCACCTTGCTGCGCGAGCGCCGCAGTGCTCGGCCTGCGTCCGACTCGCCGGAGGTGCTGTTCGCGATCGAGACGCTCAACCAGTACGAGGCCGTGCGGCCGATCCTGGCGCATGTCGAGCGGCACCTGGTGCTCGGCCTGCTCGAGCCGTTCGAGCGTCCCTTTCCCGAGGGCAGCGCGCATCTGCGCAGCTTGCGCTACTTGCCGGCGCTGCTGCGTCGCGCGCGCGATCCGCGCGGCTGGAGCCGCGAGGGCTTCCGGCGCGCCTTGCACCTCTACTGGCTCACGTACGGCTACTACCTGACGGCGGTGCGGGAGCTGCAAGCACTCAGGCCGCGGTTGGTGGTGGTCTCCAACGACCACGGCATGCGCCCGCGCACGTTCGCTCGCGCGGCGCGCGACACGGGCATCCCGGTCGCCTACGTGCAGCACGCCTCGGTGACCGACAAGTTCCCGCCGCTCTCGTTCGACATATCGTTCCTCGACGGCATGGACGCAGCCAAGAAGTACGCGGCGGTCGGCACGACCAGCGGCAAGGCCTACCTGGTGGGGATAGCGAAGGCCGACGCGGTGCGTCAGCGTCGTCGCCCGAAGGGACCAATCCGGCGGCTCGGCGTCTGCGTCAACCTCGTTGATCCGCTGCCGCAGGTGGTCCGGACGCTGCGCGAGGTGGCTGCTGCCCTGCCCGAAGTCGAGGTGCTGCTGCGGCCGCACCCGTCGGACTCGAGGCCGTGGCGCTCGAGCGTGGCGGTGGAGGTCTCCGACGGGCGTGCCGAGCGGTCGTTCGAGTTCTTAGGGCGCGTCGATGCGATCGTCAGCGGGCCCTCGAACATCATCCTCGAGGCGGCCCTGGCGCGGGTGCCGGCGATCTTCCTCGACTTCGCGGGTCGGGGCGGCGACGGCTACGGCTTCGTCGACGCGGGCCTGTGCCCGGTCGCAACCGACGCCGCGGACGTCCGGAACCTGGTCCTCGGTCTCGGCGCTCTGCGACCTTCGCTCGAACGTGCGCTGCGGCGCTTCCACGCGACCTCCGGCAGCGCCTACGACGGCCGCTCCGCCGAGCTCGTCGGTGCGCTGATCGGCTCGTTCCTCACCGGTGGAGGCGAACCGGTCCGCTGGCGGCGAGTGCCGGGGTTCGGGAGCTTCGAGGTGCTCGAGCTCGAGGGTTGACGCGGCGCGGTCGTGCGCCGTGCGGCACCGTGCCTCCGGGCACGTGCGTAGTGCGGCGACCGGCCGATCCGCCGACGGGCGTCAGGCAGCGTTCGAGCCGGGCGCCCCCGACTCGCGATACCAGCGCACCGTGCGCTCGATGCCCTCCTCGAGCGGGGTCGAAGCCTCCCAACCCATGGCGGAGAGCCGCGTGACGTCGAGCAGCTTGCGCGGCGTGCCGTCGGGCTTCGTCGTGTCGAAGACCAGCTCGCCTTCGTAGCCGACGATCTCGCACACCAGCTCGGCGAGC
>SKMG01000277.1 GCA_007121175.1 Trueperaceae bacterium
CCTGGACCCCGCCGACCTGGAGCGCAAGCGGAGCGCGAGAACCGTCGCCATCATGCCGGTCCACATCGAGGGGTCTCCGTGCGACATGGACGCGATCATGGGCTTCGCCGAGCGGTACGGCTTGCGGGTCATCGAGGACGCCGCCCAGTCCTGCGGGGCCAGCTTCCAGGGGCGCTCGCTCGGCTCCTTCGGCGACATCGGCGTGTTCAGCTTCCAGATCAACAAGATGATCACCGCCGGCGAAGGCGGCATGATCACGACGGACTCGGCCGAGCTGTACGAGCGTGCCGTGCGGCTGCACGATCAGGGCAACCTGCGAGGCGCTGACGGTGCCATGGGGTTCGACACCACGGGGGGCGCCGTGCTCGGACAGAACTACCGCATGAACGAGCTCAGCGGGGCCGTCCTGGGCGCGCAACTGTCGAAGTTAGGCGCGCTCATCACCAGCATGCGCCGGGTCGCGACCGTGATCCGCTCGCGTGTCTCCCAGCTGCCAGGCGTACGGCTCAGGCGCCAGCTCGACCCCGACGGCGAGGTTGGCAGGCGGGTCTTCATGGTCCTGCCGAGCGTCGAGCTCGCGATCGAGGTCGAACGGGCGGTGCAGGCCGAGGGCATCCCGGTCGCTCGGTTCTACGGTGGCAAGGCCGTGTTCGAGCATCCCCAGCTGGGGGCCAATGAGGCTGGTGTGGACTGTCCGCGTACCGCCGACCTGCTGGCGCGCTCCGTCACCCTGTCGATCAGCCCGCTCTGGGACGAGGCTGACGTCGACGACATCTGCAACGCGATCGAGAAGGTCGTGATGTACTACCGAAAGGGGGTGCTCACCGAGCTGTAGCAGCTGACTCGGGCTAGCATGCGAATCTGGCGCGTCATCCACGGGAGGTTGTGATGAGAGTAGGCATTCACGGTAACGGCTTGAGGACGGCACTCGGCAGGCTGCTGGTGATGGTGCTCGCCCCGCTGGCGCTCGTGCCCTTGGCGGTGGCGCAGGAGACGACGCTCGACTTCTGGGTGATGCCGTTCGTCGACCAGCCCGAGGCAGCGTTGGCACCCTTCCTGGAGGAGTTCGAGCAGGAGACGGGCATCCGCGTGAACCTGACGGTGGTCGCGTACGGTGAGAGCCTCGAGCGGCTGCAGACGGCCATCGCGGCCCGTCGTGGTCCCGACCTCACGTACATGACCGATGGGCGTTTCCTGCCGCTGGTGGAGTTCGGTCAGGCGCTCGCTCCGCTCTCGCCCTTCATCACCGAGGGGTTCCGCGGGCGCTACGTCGATCCGCAGATCCTCGACGGCTACGAGGTCGACGGAGAGTTCTACGTCGTGCCGTTCGGTTTCGTGACCTACCTGTGGGCGATCAATCTCGATCACGTCGAGGCCGCCGACGTCGACGAGGAGTTGCTCGCGCGCATGCGAGACCCTGAGAGTACCTGGGACTGGGACGATCTCGAGGTACTGCTCGACGCGCTCACCCGCGACACGACGGGCGACGGCAGGATCGACACTTGGGGGTACGCCTACCCCGGCGCCTCGGCGTTCCTCCACTCGTTCCTGCTGTGGCTCTGGAACGCCGGCGGCGACGTCTTCACGCCGGACGGCGAGCTCAGCCTGGAGGTCGACGCGGTCGAGCGCGCGTTCGAGTACCTCGTGCGCCTGAACGATGCCGGGTACATGCCGCCCGGAGCCGAGTCGATGGGCGGTCCCGACGCCATCGACGCCTTCGCGACTGGCAGGACCAGCGTCATCAACAACGTCTGGCCGGCCAACGGGCTCTTCGTGTGGCCGAGCCAGTTCGAGGATCTCGACTTCGAGCTGGTTTACCCGCCCGTCGGCCCGACCGGCGCGCGCACCACCTACTACGGCTCGGCCTTGCTCGCCGTCCTCTCGCAGAGCGAGAAGCAGGAGGAGGCGTGGCAGCTGATCGAGTTCTTCCTGCGGCCCGCGTTCCAGGAGTGGTTGTCCGAGACGGGCTTCTTCCCGGTCACGGGTGAGCTCAGCGCGGAGATGGCCGTGAATCCCGACGTACAGAAGTACTACGACGTGCTGCCGTGGACGGTGTCCGAGCCGCGGCATCCGCGGACGGCCGCCGTGCAGCGCCTCTGGAACGCCGAGGCGCAGGCGGTGATGATCGGCCAGAAGACACCGAGGCAGGCCGCCGAGGACCTGCACCGTCAGGCGACGCAGGCGATGCAGGACTGATGGTCGTGGGGTGCCTGCTCCCTGTAGGCGCCCCCCATCATCGTCTTGAGGTCATCTGTTGAGCCAGGTCACGGCGAACGGACGCGCGCGCCCGAGCGGTGTCACCCTCGCAGGGCGTACGCGCCGCAGGTCGTTCCTGAGCCGGCACGGCAGCGACCTCGTGCTGCTGCTCCCGGCGTTGCTGGTCCTGGCCACCTTCGTCTTGTTGCCCATCCTGTCGCTGCTACCGATCAGCCTCACGAACTGGTCGATCATCGGAGCGCCGCAGTGGGTGGGCTCGCGCAACTTCCAGCGCCTCCTCAGCGATAGCGTCTTCCTCACCACCGTCAGGAACACCCTCGTCTACAGCGCGATCCTGGTGCCCTCGATCACGGCGGCGTCGCTCGGGGTCGCGCTCGTCCTCAACACCAACCTACGGGCGATGAACGTGCTGCGCGCGCTGTTCCTGATCCCGCTGATCGCCGGCATCGTGATCACCTCGAACATCTGGAAGGGGCTGCTCACCACGTTCGGGCCCGTCAACCAGGTTCTGGGCGCGCTCGGCTTCGAGACCATCAACTTCTTCGGGGTGAACACCGCCGTCCTCGCGGTGAGCGCCACGCTCATCTGGCGGAACTTCGGCTA
>SKMG01000364.1 GCA_007121175.1 Trueperaceae bacterium
GACCTCGACGTGCGCATGGCCTCACCGCGGCAGCTCGTCAAGTACTTGAGTGGCGGCAACCAACAGAAGGTCGTGCTCGGTCGCTGGCTCCTCACCGAGCCTTCGGTCTTGATGCTCGACGAGCCGACCCGGGGCATCGACATAGGAGCGAAGCGCGAGATCTACCGCTTCATGTCGGAGTTCGCCGAGCGAGGCAAAGGCATCTTGCTGGCGTCATCGGAACTGCCGGAGGTGCTCGGTATGTCCGATCGCATCATCGTCCTGAAGGCAGGGCAGGTCGCCGGCATCCTCGATCGGCGCGAGGCGACCGAAGAGGCGGTGATGCAGCTTGCAGTGTGAGACCAGGCTCCTCGGTGGCCGCTTGCCACATCGACCACGAGACCGGAGCGTGGGGCACCGGCGACTCACCGACTGCACGGTGACCACAGCGCCGGTTCCCATGCCAGCGAGAAGGGGGTGAGGGCGTGCAGGTAACGAGCACACCCGGGGCTAGCACCGACCGTGGCAGGCGGCTCCGCGTCTTCCTCATCGACAACGGGATCATCATCGCATTCGTGCTGCTCGTCGTCGCCTTGGCGCTCTCCAGCGAGCACTTCCTGACCAGTGCCAACATCCGCAACGTCTTGCGTCAGACGTCGATCAACGGATTGCTCGCCATCGGGATGACCTTCGTGATCCTCACCGGAGGCATCGACCTCTCGGTCGGCTCGGTCCTCGCTTTCGGCGGCATGATCGCGGCCATCTTCGCGAGCTCGAGCTTAGGTGAGCAGTACCCGCTCTACGTCGCGCTCCCCCTCGGCCTGCTCGCCGGTACCGTGCTGGGAATGGTCAACGGCTCGCTCGTAGCGTTCTTCCGGGTGCCGCCGTTCGTCGTGACGCTGGGAATGCTGAGCATAGCCCGCGGGCTCACCTTGATCGCCAGCAATGGCATGCCGGTGTCTCGGCTCAGTCCTGAGTACATCACCGTCGGCCAGGGCATGGTGCTCGGCATCCCCGTCCCGGTCCTGATCTTCTTCGGGGTGTTTGCGATCGCCTGGATCGTGCTCTACCAGACCCCGTTCGGACGCTACGTGTATGCGGTGGGCGGCAATGAGGAGGCGGCCCGCATCAGCGGGGTCAACGCCCGCATGGTCAAGTTCACCGTCTACGCGATTAGCGGATGCCTCGCGGCTCTCGGAGGCATCATCCTCAGCGCTCGCACGACGGCCGGCCTACCCCAGGCGGGGGTGGCGTACGAACTCGACGCGATCGCCGCGGTGGTCATCGGCGGCACCAGTCTGGCCGGCGGCCAGGGCAGGCTCTTCGGGACCCTCATCGGCGCGCTCATCATCGGCGTGGTGAACAACGGCCTCGATCTCCTCGGCGTCTCGGCCTACTACCAGCTCACCTTCAAGGGCGCCATCATCGTGGCCGCCGTCTTGCTCGATTCGATACGACAACGCTGAGGCGGGCGAGGGAGCCGTTCGCACACGAACCCGCGCCATGCCGACCATCTAAGGAAGGAGGTACCGAGCAGCCTCACAGCCGCAGCTGACAGGAGTCCACCAGCGGACGCGTCCGAGCACGGACGTCCCCGAACCCATCTGGCAATCAGAAAGGCAACACATGCGCATCCCCATCCGTATCATCCTCGCTGCCCTCGTCGCGCTCGTGATGTCCTCGGTCATGGCGCAGAACACCCCGATCCGCATCGGAGCAGCCGTGTACGGCCTCCAGGCCGAGTACATGCAGCTCTGGACCACCGCCCTACAGCGCCACCCGGCGATCGTCGACGGCACGGTCGAGCTCACCGTGTTCGACGGCCGCTACGACGCCTCGGTCCAACAAGGCCAGTTCGAGACCATGGTGACCCAGCGGTTCGACGGGATCATCTTCGTGCCGATCGACATCGAAGCAGGCGCCGCCGCCGTGGCGGTAGCAGCCGCAGCCGGTATCCCCGTGGTCGGCTCCAACACTCGCGTGAACAGCGATCAACTCGCGAGCTACATCGGCTCGGACGACGTGCTCGGCGGCTACCAGCAGGCCGTCGGCGTGTTCGAGCTGCTCGGGGGTGAGGGCAACATCGTCATCCTCGAGGGGCCGCTCGGCCAGTCGGCGCAGATCGAGCGCCGTGAAGGCAACCTGCAGGCTCTCGAGGAGTACCCGGGCATCAACATGCTCGCCATGCAGCCTGCCAACTGGTCGCGCGCCGAGGCGCTGGCCCGCATGGAGAACTGGCTCACCACCTACCCCGGCCAGATCGACGGCGTCGTTGGCCAGAACGACGAGATGGCGCTCGGCGCCATCGAAGCCCTCAAGGCCGCCGGCCTCGATCCGGCAACCATCCCCACCAGCGGCATCGACGGTGTGACCGACGCGATGCTGGCGGTGAAGGCTGGCGAGCACGACATCAGCATCCTGCAAGACGCCAAGGCACAGGCCGAAGGCGCCCTCGACATCCTGCTCGCCCGCATCATCGGTCCCGAATACGAACCGCTCGGCGAGCTCTGGACCCGCTACCCCGAAATGGAGTGGAACGGCGGCATGGACGAGGAGTACAACGTCCCCTGGACGAACATCACCCTCGACAACGTCGACGCCCTGCTCGAAGAGCGCGAGGCACTCACGACCCGGTAAGTTCGCGCGTAGGCCCGTAACGGTGGTCAGCCCCAGGCGAACGTCCTGGGGCTGATCCCAGCGCGGCACGGCGCGGCCTTCGTTGGAGCTGAAACGTACATGACCAAGCCCAAGGTAGCCATCGGATCCGACGACGCCGGGTTCGAGCTCAAGGAGACCCTCAAGACCCACCTCGATGCGGCCGGCATCGAGGTCATCGACTA
>SKMG01000352.1 GCA_007121175.1 Trueperaceae bacterium
CCTGCGCCAGCGCCCGGCTCAGGCCGACGAGGGCGTGCTTCGATGCGGTGTAGGCCACCTGGTCAGCGTAGCCACGCAGGCCGACGATCGAGGCGATGTTGATGACGAAGCCGGGCCGGGCCCGCCGGAGGTGCGGCAGGCCGGCGCGGCACAGCAGGAACGGTGCCCGGGCGTTGACCGCGATCAGCTCGTCCCAGGCGGCCGCGCTGGTGCCTTCGAGCGGCCCGAAGTGGCCGATGCCGGCGTTGTTCACCAGCACGTCGAGCCTGCCGAAACGCTCGACCACACGTTCGATGAGCGTCTCGGCGCCCTCGACCTCCCGCAGATCCACCGCCAGCGGCACCACCGTCGCGGCGCTGCCAGCTGCCTGCGCGACCTGCGCGAGCTGCTCGTGCGAGCGCGCGTTGATCGCGACCGAGAAGCCGCGCGCGGCCAGTGCGATCGCGACTGCCCGACCGATGCCGCGCCCGGCGCCCGTGACCAGCGCCACCCGGCCGTCGCCTCGCACCTCGCCCCCCGTGGGCTCGCCGGGCGTGGTGGTCTCGACCGTCACGGCCCGGTCCTACGCCTTCACCTCGGCGGCGCCCTGGAGCTCGAGCATCTTGATGAGCGCCGAGGCGTTCTCCTCGCCCCAGCCCTGGTTGACCGCGCCCTTGATCGTCTCCCTCGCGGCTGCCGCGCCGGGGATCGGGCTGTTGAGGTCCTGCGCGAAGCGCGAGATGAGGTTGGCGTCCTTGAGCATCAGCTTGAGCGCGAAGTTGGTCTCGAAGTCGCGCCTGAGCAGCGCTGCGCCGACGCCGTCGAAGATCGGCGACTTGAAGTCGGTGACGTGCAGCACCTCGAGCACCGAGCGCGGATCGAGCCCGGCCTTCTGCGCCAGCACCATCGCCTCACCGAGCGCCTCGAGCTGCATCGCAACGACCAGGTTGCCGACCAGCTTCATCGACGAGCCCTTGGCCGGGCCGCCCATGTAGTGCAGGGTCTCGCTCAGCGGCTCGAGCACCGGCCGGACGCGCTCGAAGACCTCCTCGTCGCCGCCGACGACGATCCAGAGGCCACCTTGGGCGGCCTCGTTCTTGGAACCGAACACCGGCGCGTCCAGGAAGGGCGCCCCGAGCTCCGCGAAGGCCTCGTGCTGGCGCAGGCTGGTGTCCGGGTGGACGGTGGTCATGTCGATCACCACCTGCCCCGCGCTCACGCACGACAGCAAGCCCCCCTCGCCCCAGACCACCGCCTCCACCGCGGCGTCGTCGCTGAGGCAGTAGATCACCACGTCCGCGCCCTGCACCGCCTCTTCGATGCTGGTAGATACGGTCGCGCCGCGCTCACGCAGCGCCTCGGCCCGCTCCGCGGTTCGGTTGTAGGCCTTCACCTCGAACCCGGCACCGACGAGGTTGCCCACCATGCCGCGGCCCATGATGCCGATCCCGATGTAAGCGATCGTCCTGATGCTCATGTGTGCTCCTCCGGAAGCCCTGGCGGGTCGCCCGCGATAGCGCTCAAGATCACGACCCCGGCCTCGCAGCCTGGATCGACCAGTCCCTCGGTCCGTTCGCCGACCCAGCTCGCGCGGCCGATCCTGCTCCGCAGCGGCGTCACCTCGTCCCTGCCCCGCCGCGCTGCCGTGACCATGCGCTCGGCTGCGTCAGCGAGTTCGGCGCCCTCGTCGACCGCGGCAGCGAAGGCCGCCGCGGCGCTGTGGACGACGTCGATGATCGTCTTGTCGCCGGGCTTCGCCTTGCCGCGCTCTTGGATGCCCTGATCGGCCGCCTCGAGCATGCTCACGAGGTCCCGGGGCTCGAGCTCGGCCTTACCGCGCACCTCCTTGCCGGCGCGCATGAGGGCGGTGGCGAGCAGCGTGCCGAGGCTCGAGGAGGCGGCGCGGTTGACGGTCATCCCGGCCTGCGCCACGAACCTGCCGAGGTCCTCGGCCGCCTCGTCGTCGACTGCCTCGGCTGCGTAGGCCGTCAGCGCGACCGCCATCTTGCCCGCCGTGATCCCCAGGTCACCGTCGCCCATCGCCTGGTCTAGCTGCGTCAGGCGCTCCTTGTGAGCCTCCAGGGCGGCCGCCGCGCGCTCGATGGCGCGCCGAACCTCCGTGACGCCGACGGTGTTCATCCCTTGGTCTGCACGAAGAATGGCGTCTGGGCGGGAGCGTCGAGCAGGACCTTCAGTTCGTCGTCGAGCTTCAGCAGCGTGATCGAGGCGCCGGCCATCTCCATCGAGGTCGCGAAGCGACCGATGTACGGCCGGTGTAGCGCGATGCCGCGCGCGTCGAGGATCTCGTGCGCCTTGCGGAACATGATGTAGAGCTCCTCGTGCGGCGTGGCCCCGAGGCTGTTGAGCATGATCGACACGGTGTCGCCGACACTCGGCGCGAGGTCCTGCAGCAGGGCATCCATCATGCGCTCGGTGATGACGTCGGCAGTCTGCAGCTTCTCACGCTTCATCCCGGGCTCGCCGTGGATGCCCATGCCGATCTCCATCTCGTCATCGCCAATGGTGAAGGTCGGCTTGCCCGCCTGCGGCACGGTGCACGGCGACAGCGCCACCCCGATCGTACGGGTGTGCCCCAGCGTCTTGCGCGCGATGGCCGCCACCTCGTCGAGGTCGCCGCCCGCGTCGGCCTTGGCGCCCGCCAGCTTGAAGGCGTACACCATCCCGGCGACACCGCGGCGGCGGTCGGCCTCGGCCGGTGGGGCCGAGGCGACGTCGTCGCGGACCAGCACCGTCTCGACGCGGATGTCCTCCATGTCGGCCATCTCGGCAGCCATGTCGAAGTTCATGACGTCGCCGCCGTAGTTGCCGTAGA
>SKMG01000186.1 GCA_007121175.1 Trueperaceae bacterium
GACTGGAAGGACGTGTTCGAGCCCGAGCGCATCAAGGAGAGCGTGGCTTCGATCGTCAGCGGCGGCAAGCGCACGGCGACGGTCTAGGAGCGCGGGTGACGACGGCGACGGCCAAAGCTGCGGCCCAGCGGACCGGCGGCGCCATGGCCGGCCGCGGCGGGCGAGGCGCCCGATGAGCGGCGCTGGGGCGTTCCTCGAGCGGCACTTCTCGCTCGCGGGCAAGACCGCGCTGGTGACCGGGGCGAGCGGCGGCATCGGCCGGGTGCTGGCGCTGGCGCTCGCCCAGGCCGGCGCCGTCGTCGCGATCCACGGACGCTCCGAACGGCGCCTGCGCGAGAGCGCCACACTGATCGACGACGCCGGCGGGCGCTCGCTGAGCCTCACCGCCGAGCTCGGCGACGTCGTGGCCTGCCGCGAGCTGGTGGCGCGCGCGCACCGGGAGCTGGGGCGCCTCGACGTGCTGGTCAACAACGCCGGCATGAACCGCCGCACGCCGATCGAAGCCGTCACCCAGGACGACTTCGACACGATCATGGCCGCCAACCTGCGCAGCGCCTTCTTCCTCAGCCAGGCCGCCCACCCCCTCATGCGCGATGGGGGCGGCGGGAAGATCATCCACGTCGGCTCGGTCACGTCGAGCTACGGCCTCGGCGGCGTGTCCGCCTACGGCCTCAGCAAGAGCGCACTCGCCCACCTCACCAAGACCATGGCCGTAGAATGGGCGAGGGACGGCATCGCCGTGAACTGCCTCGCGCCCGGCTTCATGCTGACACCCCTCACCGAAGCGCCGATCTGGGGCGACGAGGCACGCAGGACGTGGCTCCTCGGGCGGATCCCTGCCCGACGGCCAGGAAGGTCGGAGGAACTGGTGGGCGCCCTGCTGCTCTTCGCATCGTCAAGCTCGAGCTACCTGACCGGGCAGACGCTCTACGTCGACGGCGGGTTCCTCGCCGGAGGTTGGTGGAGCGATGGCTAGGGCCACCCGCGACGGCCGGCGCGGCGCCAGGCCGGGCGCCGCCAAGCCCCGGACGCTGCTGAAGGACCAGGCCTACCAGCAGCTCAAGACGCTCATCACCACCGGCGAGTACCCGCCCGGCACCTTCCTGTCGGAGAACATGCTGGCCAACCGGCTCGGCATGAGCAAGACGCCGGTGCGCTCGGCCATCGAGCGCCTCGAGGCGGCTGGCTTCCTGGTGGTGTCGCCGCAGCAGGGGATTCTCGTGAGCGGGCTCTCGCTCGACGAGATCATCGACCACTTCGAGATCCGAGCAGCGCTCGAGACGTTCCTCATGCGCCGCCTCGCCGGGCGGCTCTCCACGGAGCAGATCGCGAGGATCGAAGCGAACCTCGCGGCGCAGGCCGCGGCCGCGAACGCCGGCGACCTCACCGCCTACCAGCAGCTCGACCCGGAGCTGCACCAGGTCTTCTGCGAGTGCCTGGGCAACCGGGAGATCACCACCGCCATGCTGCGGCTGCAAGACAAGCTCCATCGCATCATCACCCGCGTGATCCAGACCAATCCCGATCGCATGGTCTCGAGCCTACGAGAGCACGAGGCGATCTTCGAGGCACTCGTCCGGGGAGACGGCGAGGAGGCGGCGAAGCGGATGGAGGAGCACCTCGAGCGGGGGCGGCGTTACCTGGTGACGCGCTAGCCGCGCGAGGCCTCAAAGCCCGGCCGAGGCCGGACTCCGAGGCGATCAGGCTCGCGGGCGCCCGCTCACGGGGTGGTCGGCCAGGTCGGCCGTTCCCCGGTCTCGGCCCAGTCGATCAGGCCACGGAAGGCGGCGGCGATCTCCGGCGCCGTGATCGTGCCGTGACCGTAGCGGTCGATCACCCAGGCGCTGTAGAGGTCGCCCGCGCCGGCCTCGTCAACGGCCTGCTGGTACGCCCACGCGTTGACGATGGTGACGATCGGGTCGTGCGAGGCGAACACCGCCACGACGGGGATCTCGAGGCGGCCGGTCGGTTCGTAGTACGCCGTCCAGTAGTCGATGCCGGAGAAGTCCGGCTCGAAACGCGACAGTTCCGCGTTGAGATCGGCTTCCTCCTCGGCGGTCCAGCCGAACCCGGTGAACACGTACTCGCGAATGTCCCACGGCATGCCGACGTAGCCCATGGCCCGGCCCGCATCGCCGCCCAGGAGGTCCGAACTCATGCGGACCATCAGCGAGTTCACCAGCGAACTGAAGGCCGCCATCGGGTTGGGCGCGTGGGGGTTCTCGAGCAGTAGTGGGATGCCGACGCCATCGGGGTCCCACCGCTCGCTCATCGGGAGACGGACGCTGGCCATACGTGCCAGGACCTCGGGCTCTGCCTGGATGCGCTCCAGCAGCGCCTCTCGGAAGGCCATGAACGCCGGCATCGTCAAGGACCGATCGTCGGGCTCTGCCGGATCGACCAAGCCGGGGAAGAACACGTCGAACACCCTGCGCGTCTGCCCGATGTGGCTCACCACCATGATCAGGCCGCCCAGCCCCGCGCGATCGGCGAGCGCACCGTCGTAGCGGTCGGGATAGGTCTCGGCCAGCGCCACGGCGACCAGGCCGCCGAGGCTCGAGCCCGTCACGAAGACGGCGCCAGGTTCGGCGGGCAGGTGGCGGCGGGCGACGGGCTGCAGGAGGTGCGTGTCGCGGATCGCGTCCTCGTAGGCCGGTCCGTGGCGCGCGAATGCCGAGGCCGCCCAAGCGAACCCCTGGCAGAGGGCGATGTCGCGGTTGACGACGAAGGGCATGTCCTCCCGCTCTGGCCCGAAGCCGAGGGGCAGCGGGAACCAGAACTGACCATCCGGAACGCCGTCGACCTGA
>SKMG01000024.1 GCA_007121175.1 Trueperaceae bacterium
CCCGCGACCCCGCGACCGTAGTCGATGCGGTCGCCGCGCTGGTGCTCGGGGCGAGGACGTCGGCCTTTGCCCCGCCCCGCCGCTGCCGAGCGCCCCCGACTACAGCCCCGTCGCCGACTCCAGCCGCTTCACCAGCTCGCCGACGAACTATGCCGCCGGGACACCGTCGACGACGTCGTGGTCGAAGAGCACCGTGACGTTCAGGATCGTCCGCTCACAGAGCGCGCCCTGGCGCACGGCCGGCCGGGAGCCCAGCGAACCGAGCGCGATGCACAGCGGATGCAGACTCGACGGCACGATCCAACCGCGGACGCGTCCGACCATGCCCACGGTGGTGACCATCACGTTCCCCATGGCGGCCTTGGCGCGCTGCGGCCGGTCGAGCAAGAAGGCGCGCATCAAGACCAGCCGCAGCCACTGCGGCAATGCGATGAAGGCCCGCATCGCCGGTACCGGCCGGCGCTCGCCGAGCACCAGGTCGCCCTCGTCGCCGACGCGCTGCGACCGCGCGGCGTCGATCTCGTCGCGGATCGCAGCCAGTGTCTTCCGCTGCGCTGCCCTGATGACATACGGCAGCGGCACGCGCACGCCGTCCACACTGCGCTCGATGACCAGCGCAACGTCGACGTCGTCGAACACGACCACCCGGTTGCGGCGCGCCCGGTTGTAGCCCGCGACGGTCGGGTGGCCGGCGACGCTCTCGGCGATCGCCTTCACCAGATACGCCGTGAACGACGCCCGCTCGCCCTCCCGGCGCAGCGCCTTGATCCGGCTCCTGGCCTCGGTCACGTCGATCTCGAGCAGCGCCTGCACGCGGTGCTTCCCGCGCCCGATGCGTCCCACATCCGCAGTGAGGCGGCGACTGGGCGGGTATGCGATCTCGGTGGCGCGGCCGCCCGGCATCAGCGCCATCGGGCGCGTGCCCAGAGAACCGCACTTGGGCAGCGATCACTGATGCGCCGTACGAACGAGCGTCTGGCGCGTTGGGTCGTGGCTCGCACGACAGCAGCATGGCACGCTGGAGCCGGGACCCAACCCGTGCGCTGCGCCCCTCAGTGCTGCTGGCGCAAGAACCCGAGCAGCGCCTCGGCGACCAGCTCGGGGGCGAAGAGGTCCGCGGCGTGCGCCTGCCCTTCGAGGACCGCGATGCGCGCGTCGGGGAGCGCGTCGGCGACGATGCCGGCCTCGTGCTTCCAGGTCGGGCTCTCGGAGCCGATCAGCAGTAGCGTCGGCACGGCGACCCTGGCCGCCTGCCTGGGATCGAAGCGGGTCGCTGCGATCGCCCGCCCCTCGCGCGGGAGCGTGTGCGCCGCGGCCACGCGGGCCGGCCAAGCCGGCTGGGAGCGCAAGGTCGCGAGCTCCTCGACGCTGACGCCGAGAACCTCGAGGTAGGCCAGTTCGAGGGCGGCCTCGCGCTCGCCGGCCGCCAGCAACGCCTCGATGCGCTCGACCTTGTCCGGCTTCGGCGCGAGCGCTTCGGGGTTCACCGGTGGCCAGCCCTCGTAGAGTGCCAGGCTGCGCACATTCGTCGTTAGCGGAATCGCGCCGAAGGCGCAGAGCCCGCCGAACGAGCTGCAGTAGACGTCAACGCGCGAGCGAGATGCGCTGGCGATCGCGTCGACCACGGCGGCCACGTCCTCGTACTCCCGCTCGACCCGGTAGTCGGGGTGATCGCCGCTGGCTCCGCGGCCGCGCCGGTCCATGGCGTGGACCGTGACGTGCGGCTCGAGGTGCGCTCTCAACGCCTCCCACCGCTGATGATCGCCGAGCCCACCGTGGACCAGCAGTAGCGGCGGGCCGTCGCCGCTGGTGAAGTAGCCGATACGTGTCCCGTCCTGGGAGATCGCGCTTCGCACTGGCTCCGTTGTCCTGATCATCTCGATCGTGCCTCCTCGATAGGCCGAGGATGCCGTGCCCACCACTAACGAGGCACGAACGCACGCCGAGCCGTGGCGGGCGGCTTGGCATCGAGGCGTTGCCGGGCGACCGGCGGGAGCGGCTGGAATGCGCGACCCTCAGCGGCGCGGCCGCCGCTGCGCGGCGGGATCATCCCCAACCCTCGGCGTCGCAGAGCTCGATCGCCGTGCGCAGTTCGTGCTCGAAGCGGCCCGCCGCGACGCGAGCCAGGCTGCCCTCGGCCCACCTCGCCAGCGGGTGCCTGGCGGCCACGTGCAGGTCGAACAGCGTAGAGAGCGGCGCATCGAGCACGGCCTCGCGCGGGTCGAGGTCGCCGTAGGCCGTCTCGAAGGCGCTGACCGCCTCGCCTGCGAGCGAGCTCGTGACGTTCCTGACGTCGCTCTCGTCGGCCAGGCCGAAGACAGCCCAGAGCGCCAGCACCCCGTCCGCATCGAGCCGGTCGATCTCGCGGTCCAGGAGGGCTGGGCGTCCGGTCTCCGCTCGTGCCCGGGCCCCCCTATCGTGCAAGGAGTGGTACCACCGCGCCAGCGCCGAACCGACCTCCGGGCGCTCGCTGTCCGCCTCCTCAGCGAGGCGCCAGGTCTCACTCGCCGCGAGGTCCTCCAGGAGCAGCGCCTGCCCGCCGAGGCCATAGAGCGGCAGCGTCGGCACGCCGAGCTCGGTCAGCAGCCGGTACGCCTTCAGCTCCGTGGCGGCGGCCCCCTCGGGCAACCACTTCAAGACGTAGCTGCGCCCGGGCGTGCCGATCCGCCAGATCGCATGGCCGTGCCTGGCTGGGAGCGGCTCGGCCGTGAGCGGCACCTTCGCGTTCAGCCCCACCAGGACCGCGAGCTCGAAGGGATTGGGAGCAGCGCTCGCCCCGGGCAGCTCGCTCGCCCCGGGCA
>SKMG01000333.1 GCA_007121175.1 Trueperaceae bacterium
CTTCGTGCGCAGCACCGTCGGAGCGTGCAGCGGGTGCATGCGAGCCCCGAGTTGGGAGCCGATCTGCGCGAAGGCGTCGTAGGGGTTGCTGTGCTCGGCGAGCGACGAGAGCGCCCCGAGCATCTGCACCACCACCAGGCCTTCGATCGGGCGGTACGGCAGGGCCTGGGCCATCAGCGCCAGAGTCGAGCTCCAGCCCACGGCGAGGGTGCCGCCGGGCTCGAGCAGCGCCACGATGTGCTGTGCGGCCGCGCGAGCCACGTCCTCCTTGACCTGCGCGGGCCGGCTGACGCGGACCGCCACGACGCTCTCGAGGCCGTAGCGCGCCTGCAGCTCGCGGGCCGGCTCGAGGTCGAGCGGCAGCGGATGATGGATCCGGAACTCGACGATGCCGAGCTGCTGTGCCTCGCGCAGGAGCCGCGAGACTTGCATGGTCGAGACCCCGAAGCGCGCGGCGATGTCGCTCTGCGTCAAACGCTCGAGGTAGTAGAGCTCGGCCATGCGCGCGAGCCGCATACGTCGCTGGATCTCATCGGCCATGCCAGAGGCACCTCGCTGGGCCCGTCGAACGGGGTGGGCGCAAGAACTAACCGGAGCAGTGAGGATTATCGTAGTACCGACCCGAGGGAGTGTCAACCATGGGTGCGATCGGTGCGCCTACGCGCGCGCCATCGGCTGCCCGCTCGGGCCCACGTGCGCATCGAGCCAGGCGACGGCCGGCTGCGCGAGCTCCCAGACCCGCAGCGCGTGCTCGAGCGGTGCGCGCGTCTCGAGCGCGTCACCTGGCGGCATGGTGGCGCCCAGGTAGAGGCCCTTGAGGCGCAACAGCGCCATGCGCGGATGGTCGCGGGCCACGCCTCGGGGCGCACCGCGCAGCGCCTCGCCACCGATCTCGAGGCCACCGGCCTCGGCCGCGGCGAGCGCCGCCGCGAGCACCGCACCGGCGTCGCCAGTGATGGCCGAGCGGTAGCGCTCGAGTTGGTCGCGCTCGAAGCGGTGGTAGCCGGTGCCAGCGTAGAACCCGTCGATCGACACCTCGAGGTAACGCGAGGCGTGGGACGGCGCCGCGAGGGCCGCGCCTCCTCCGGCCTCGCGCGCGGCGACCAGCAGCCCGGCAGCCGCCCGCTTGAGCGGCCCTCCCCCGCTCGCGAACCGCATGTCGCGGTGGGGCCGGAACAGCTTCACCGTCCCACCTCGAAGCGCCGCGAGGTCCGACAGGAGCGCCTCCAGAGGGTCCCTCACGTCGCGCTGCCAGACGTCGCGGGTGGCGCTCCAGAAGGCGCGGGAGCTGTCGCTCTCGAGCGCCACGAACCAGTCGGTGACCGCAGGGCCGAAGCCAGCGAAGCGCGTCGCGCTCACGCCTCGCCCGAGCCGGTCTTCTCGATGTGATGCTTGAACCAGGCGAAGGCGGTGTCGAAGACGTAGTGCTCCTGTTGGACCGTCTCAACCGCTCTCGGCTGAGCCCGCCGCACGCGTGCGATGGCGTCGCCGGGCAGTTCCCAGAGACTGGCGACCACCAGCGCCGCCAGCATCCCGGCACGGCCTCGTCCGGCTCGGCAGTGCAGCACCAACGTCCGCCCCGCGAGCAGGTGCTCGCGCAGCAGGTCGATCAGCTCCAGCACCTCTGCGAGCTGCTCCGGCCCGGGCACCGTCCCGTCGCGCACCGGCAGCTGGTGATGCTCGAGTCCGTGGACCGCCACGGCCTCTCGTAGGTCGCCGATACTCAGTTCGGTCAGTTCGGCCTGGCTCAGGAGCGACACCAGCACGTCGCAACGGTGTACGTGACGGAGCCGGCGGAGGTCGCCGTGCAGGTCGCGCTCCCAGCGCGGTGATCCCAGAGGCTGCGGCGGCTCCGACCGTGCCGCGGATGCGGACACGGATGCGGCCACCGATCCCGACTCGGACACCGCTTCGGCCTCGGCAACCGCCGTTGCCTCGGACGAGGGCGCGACCGCCGGGTTCATGGCGTCCCGACGGCCGGGCGCCATGGCCAAGCCGAGGTGGCCTGGGGCATTATCGAGTTCGACCCAGGCCACCGCGTACGGAACGCGCTCCTTCGACTTGTCGCGCCGCGGCGCCGTATGCATGAACGCTACCTTAGCGCATCGCCTACGGCGGCCCCCCGGCTACGCTTGCTCGCTGGTAAACGTCACCAGTGCTTTCATGTAGTTCGCGCGCTCGAAGGCCTCTGGATCGGGAACATTGCGCTGGCTCAGACTGCCGCGCAGCTGCGAGACGCTCTCGTACTCGTGCTCCTCCATCCAGGACACCATGTCACGCAGCAGGGTCTCGGCGATGTAGGGTCCCCGCTTGATGAAACTGCTCGCGATCTGCACCGCGTCCGCACCGGCGAGCAGCAGCTTCATCGCCTCCGGCGCGCCGTGCACGCCGCTGTTGGCCGCCAGCGAGGCGTCGGTGTAGCCGCGCAGGATGGCGATCCAGCGCAGCGCCAGCCTCGACTCCTCGGGCTCGGACAGCACCAGCCGCGGCCGCACCGTCAGGTCCTCGAGGAACACGTCGGGCTGCACGAAGCGGTTGAACAGCACCATGCCGGCGGCCCCAGCCTCGATCACCCGCAGGACGAAGTTCGGGAGCGACGAGAAGAACGGGCCGATCTTGACCGACACCGGCACCTTGACCTGCGACACCACCGAGCCGACCAAGTCGATGTAGCGCTGCTCGACGTCGGTTGACGAGACGCCCGGATCGGTCGCGAGGAAGTAGACGTTGAGCTCGATGGCGTCGGCCCCGGCGTCCTCGAAGAGCGATGCGTAGCGCGTCCAGCCGCCCTTGGTGTGGCCGTTGAGGCTCGCGATCACCGGGATCGAGAGGGTGCGCTTGGCCTGTTGGATGAGCCCGAGGTAGGCGTCGGGCCCGGTGTTGTAGCCCTCGAGCTCGGGGAAGAAGCCGGTGATCTCGGGCGAGATCTCCGCGCCTTGCAAGAACAGGTCCTGGGCGGCGATCTCCTCGTGCTGGATCTGCTCCTCGAAGAGCGAGCGCAGCACCACGGCGCCTACGCCGGCGCCCTCGAGGGCCTGCAGGCTGGCGACTTCGCCGGTCAGCGGCGAGGCCGCTGCTATCAGCGGACTGGGCAGGTCGAGCCCCAGGTAGGTCGTCCGAACGTCGACGGCCATCTCAAGCCTCCTCGGTCGAGCCTGCCCCAGCGGGCTGGACGTTGCTGCGGGGGACGGCGCGGGAGACATCGGCGAGTTGCTCGTAGAGCATCCAACGCGCGTTCACGTCGGCTTGCGCGAGGCGGAACAGCTCCTTGGCGCGCTCCGGGTGAGCGCGCGTCAGCATCGCGTAGCGGCCCTCCTTCTGCGCGACCTCCTCGAACGGGATGCTCGGCTTGCGCGAATCGAGCTGCATGGGGCTGCCTTCCTCGTCCCCGGCGAGCCGCGGGTCGAACCGGAAGAGCGGCCAGATGCCGCTGCGCACGACGTCGCGCTGGTGCGTCATCGAGGTCGACATCTCGATGCCGTGAGCGATGCAGTGGCTGTAGGCGATGACCAGCGACGGTCCCGGCCAGGCTGCGGCCTCACGCAGCACCTTGATCGCCTGCGCCGGGTTGGCGCCCATGGCGATCTGGCCCACGTAGACATTGCCGTAGGACATCGCCACCATGCCCAGGTCCTTCTTGGTGCTGGCCTTGCCGGCGGCGGCGTACTTGGCGATCGCCGCTCGCGGCGTCGCCTTCGAAGCCTGGCCACCGGTGTTGCTGTAGACCTCGGTGTCGAGCACGAGGATGTTGACGTTACGGCCCGAGGCCATGACGTGGTCGAGCCCGCCTGAGCCGATGTCGTAGGCCCAACCGTCGCCCCCGACGATCCAGACCGACTTCGGGGCCAGCGCATCGGCGACGTCCTGCAAGTGCCGGACCACGACGGCGTGCTCGCCGTCTTGGAGTTCCTCCAGCCGCTGCTTGAGGTCCGCGATGCGCGCCCGCTGTGCGTCGATTGCCTCGTCGTCGCCGACGGGCACGTCGCTGCCTTCGATCAGGGCGTCGACCATCTCGCCGCCGAGCTGCCCTCGCAGCTGCTCCAAGGCGCGCATGGCCAGATCACGCTGGGCGTCGAGCGCGAGGCGCATGCCGAAGCCGAACTCGGCGTTGTCCTCGAAGAGCGAGTTCGCCCAGGTCGGGCCGCGGCCGTCCTCGTTCTGCGCGTACGGCGTCGTCGGCAGGTTACCGCCGTAGATCGACGAGCAGCCCGTGGCGTTGGCCACCAGCATGCGGTCGCCGTACAGCTGGGTGACGAGCTTGATGTAGGGCGTCTCGCCGCAGCCGGCGCAGGCGCCTGAGAACTCGAAGAGCGGCTGCCGCAGCTGCGAGGCCTTGATCGGCGTCTCGGCGTCGAAGGAGGGACGCGGATCGGGGAGCGTCCGGAAGAAGTCCCAGGTCCTACGCTCGGTTTCGAGGTGGTCGATCTTCGGGCGCATGTTGATGGCCTTGCGCTTCACCTCGGTCTTGTCGCGCGCCGGGCAGACGTCGACGCACACCGCGCAGCCCGTGCAGTCTTCGGGCGCGAGTTGAACCGTGAAGGCGTAGCCCTCCATGCCCGGATCCTTGCCCTTCCAGGGCACCGACTTGAAGCCCTCGGGCGCGCCCTCGAGCAACTCGGGATCGTAGGCGTTGATGCGGATCGTGGCGTGTGGGCAGACGATGGCGCACAGCGCACACTGCGTGCAGAGCTCGGGCTCCCAGATGGGGACGTCGACCGCGATCGAGCGCCGCTCGTACTGGCTCGTCGCCGTCGGGAAGGTCCCGTCGACCGGCAGCGCCGATACGGGCAGCAGGTCGCCGTGCCCCTCGATGATGCGTGCGGTGATCCGCTGCACGAAGTCGGGCGCGTGTGCGGGCACCGCCTCGCGCAGGCGCCTGCTGGAATCGGCCCGACCCGGCAGGGCGACCTCGTGCAGCCCCTCCAGCGAGGCGTCGACGGCGGCGTAGTTGCGCTCGAGCACCGCGCGGCCACGCTTACCGTAGGTGCGATCGATCGAGGCCTTGATCTGGGCGATCGCCTCGTCGCGCGGCAGCACGCCCGAGAGCGCGAAGAAGCAGGCCTGCATGACGGTGTTGATCCGCCCGCCCATGCCGGCGCCGCGCGCCACCGAGAGCGCGTCGACGATGTAGAACTTCACCTCGAGCTCGAGCAGCCGCTGCTGCATCTCCAACGGGAGGTGCTCCCACACCTCGTCGGCGCTGTAGGGGCTGTTGAGCAGGACCGTGGCGCCCTTCTTGGCCAGCGCCAGCACGTCGAACTTGTCGACGAACTCGAACTGGTGCACGCCGACGAAGTCGGCCTCCTTGATCAGGTAGGTGGAGTTGATCGGCTCGGGGCCGAAGCGCAGGTGCGACACCGTCACCGCCCCGGCCTTCTTCGAGTCGAACACGAAGTAACCCTGCGCGTGCAGCTCGGTGTGCTCGCCGATGATCATGACCGTGTTGCGGGTGGCGCCCACGGTGCCGTCGCTGCCCAAGCCGTAGAACACCCCGCGCTTGACACTCTCGGGTTCGGTGACGAACTCGGGATCGTGCTTGAGACTGGTGTGGTTGACGTCGTCGATGATGCCGACCGTGAAGCTCCGCAGCGGGACCTCGCTGCGCAGCTCGTCGAGCGCAGCCTTGGCCATCGCGGGCGTGAACTCCTTCGACGCGAGGCCATAGCGACCGCCGATGATCTCGGGACTAGGGCTTCCGGCCGGCCAGCCGCGCGTCACGGCGGTCACCACGTCTTGGTAGAGCGGCTCGCCGAGCGCTCCGGGCTCCTTGGTCCGGTCGAGCACGGCCAGGCCCTTCACGGTCGTCGGCAGGGTCCCGAGCATGCGCTCGACGTCGACGGGCCGGAACAGGCGGACCGCGAGCAGACCCACGCTCTCGCCCTGGGCGACGAGCGCATCCACGGCCTCACGCGCCGCGCCGACGCCCGAACCCATCATCACCAGCACGCGCTCGGCGTCAGGCGCGCCGGCGTACTCGAAGGGGTGGTAGGCGCGGCCGGTGGCCTCCTCGAGCCGCCGCATGGAGCGCTCGACGGCCGCCGGCACCGCGGCGTAGTAGGGATTGGCGGCCTCTCGGGCCTGGAAGTACACGTCGGGGTTCTGTGCCGTCCCGCGAAGCAGCGGGCGGTCCGGGGTCAGGGCGCGGGCACGGTGGGCGCGCACCAGGTCGTCGTCGATCAGCGCGCGCACCGTGGCCTCGTCGAGCTCCTCGACGACGTTCACCTCGTGACTGGTGCGGAAGCCGTCGAAAATGTGCAGGAAGGGCACGCGCGTGGCCAGCGTGGTCATCTGCGCGACCATCGCCATGTCCTGCGCCTCTTGCGGCGAGTTGGCGAAGAGCATCGCCCAGCCCGCCGAGCGCACCGACATCACGTCGGAGTGGTCGCCGAAGATCGACAGTGCATGCGTGGCGAGGGTGCGGGCCGAGATGTGGAACACCGTCGGGGTGAGTTCGCCGGCGATCTTGAACATGTTCGGATACATGAGCAAGAGCCCCTGCGAGGCGGTGAAGGTGGTCGTCAGCGAACCGGCCTGCAGTGAGCCGTGGACGGCTCCTGCGGCACCGGCCTCGCTCTGCATCTGGACGACCTCGGGCACGACGCCGAAGATGTTGCGACGGCCCTTGGATGACCAGGCATCCGCATACTCGCCCATAGCCGAGGCAGGCGTGATCGGGTAGATCGCGATCACCTCGTTGGTGAGGTGAGCGATGCGGGCGACAGCCTCGTTCCCCTCGACGACGATGCGACGTGTAGCCATGCAGTATCCCCTTCCAGCCAAAAGTCAGGTCGTATCGTACGCGCGCCCGGCGCGCGCGACGTACGACCAGAACAGTCCGCCTCATAGCGTAGGTCGCGAGCCCGACCCTGCGCGTGGGGCGTTCTCCGACAGCCTGACGGGACGTGTGTACCGTTGCTGCGACCTCGGCTCTGGAGTGCTCAGGCCACCCCGCTCGTGAGCCTCAGGCCGACGATGGCGACGAGCAGCAAGATCAGGAAGCCGAAGCGCGCGGCCGAGAGCGGCTCGGCGAACAGCACCACGCCCATCAGGGCAGCACCGAGCGCCCCGGTGCCGACCCACACGGCGTACGCCGTGCCGATCGGCAGGTCACGCGCCGCGATCCCGAGCAGCGCCATGCTGATGACGATGGATGCGCCAGTGAGGAGGCTCGGGATGGGCCGGGTGAAGCCCTCGGTGTACTTGAGGCCGACCGCCCAGGCGGTCTCGAACAGGCCAGCGATGATCAACAGCGTCCATGCCACGCGAGCGCCTCCGGTCGGGCGCTACCGCGGTGAGCGCCCGCAAGGGATTCGCGTCGTCTTGTCCTGACCGGGTACGGCGCGTCTCGTCCGGGGCCCATGCGCTCTAGGCCAGCCTCAATGCTAGTCGGCAGACGACGCAGCCCACGAATCGGCGGCGACCGGGCCTGCCCGGCCCCGCCCGGCATGCGTCGCCCGGCGATGGCACCGCGCGCGGTCATGCCCTAGGCTGGGGCGAGGGAGGCGCCATGGACGACGACGTCGGTCTTACGCACGTCGACCGCGAAGAAGGCCTGTGCGAGCTCTGTCGCGAGCGCCCGGCCGAGGTGCTCGGTCTGGTGTGCGAGCCTTGCAGGGAGGCGATCGACCGCAACGAGCCGTGGACGCACGAGCACGACGAGGTACTGTTCAGGCTCCGTGAGGCGGAGGCCGACGAGGACCAGCTCTCCGCCGAACCGTGATCGCCCGCCCGCGACTCGGCCCGTAGGCCGCCCGCGAGGCACGCGGCCCGCGATCAGCCGCCGAGCGCCGTGAGCGCGTCGGCGAGCGTGTCGTCCCGGCCGCAGCGCACCAGCTCGACGCCGCCGCCCTGCAGCGCCGCCTCGAGCGAGGCCCCGGCGCGCTCCAGCGACACGAAGCCATCGGGCCACACCGTCACGCCGAGGGTCTCGCCGCCGGGCCAGACCAGCACCAGGTGGCGACGCGCCGTCGCCAGCGGCTCGAGCACCAGCTCGCGGTCGCTGCGCGTCCTCGCCGCGACGTGCGGATAGGCCTCCAGCGCGCGCCTGAGGAGCGGAAGCGCGGCCGTGTCGATCACGATGCGGCCGTCCTCGAGCCGCACGGAGGACTTCGGGTCCAGCACTGCCGGCAGCAGCATCAGGTCGGCGAACGAGGGCAGCAGCCGCGTCACGCCTCCATCCTCCCCGAGCCCACCGCGCCCGTGATCTGGCCGGACTCGTCGTCGCGCTCGGCCAGGTCGGCCAGGCTGGCCTCCAGCCGCCGCTCGGGGCTCGGCCTCGAGGCGCGGCCGAGCGCCGCGAGGTCGCGCAGCGTCGCTGCCCGCAACGTGTCCGGGTGGAGGTCGCGGTCGTCGGGCTCGAGCAGGTCGATGTAGTCGCCGGCGTCGAGCTCGCGGAGCGCGTCGCGCCAAGGCGCCAGCGCTGCCGGCAGGTCCTGGTCGCCCAGGTCGCGCGGCCGCACCAGGCCCGCGCGCGGCAGGCCCGTCTCGGCGTCGGACAGGTTGCGGAGATCCGAGAGGGTACAGCCGCGGTTCGCGCACTCGACGAGCAGCCCCACGAACTGTCGGTCACGCGTACCGGCGTCGGCGCTGCGGCGCAGGCCGACTGGGCGCGGTCGCTCGACCAGCACGAGCAGCCGCCGGAACTGGTCGCGCCGCAGCGTCCACAGCGGCTCGGGATGTAGGGCGGCGAGATCTTGTGCGTAGGCCGCGAAGCGTTCGGGCAGCTCTCCGTCGAGACGCCAGTCGACGTGATCGAGCAGGTCTCGCAGACCGTAGGCGGTGAAGGTCGCACTCGCGCCCGCGTCGGGATCGTGCGCGCGCAGCGCAACGGCGAGTCGCAGCGGATCGCGCAGCCGCGCGGCTAAGTGCAGCAGGTTGGTCACGAGCGAAGCGCGGCTGTTCATGGCCCCCGGCCGCAGCCTAGCCCGGAGGCGCCGAGCTCGCCGCTCACCGGTCGTCGTCGAAGGCCGCGACGAAGCGGCGATGCGCCTCTCGCGCGGCGCGACCGAACGGGCGGCGGGCAGCATGGGCGCCCCAGTCCGGTCGAGCGCCGTCGAGGTCGCAGAAGCCGTAGTCGCGGGCCAGCCCCCACGACGACCAGACCCCACCCGAGCGCTGCAGCACGTCGGGATCGGCCGCCAGCGACGCCACCGCGCGCCCGAGGAAGCGTGGCGTCTCGGAGTGGACGAAGTTGAGGTCGATCGCCACCGCATCGCGCCAGGTATCGTCGCTGACGCCGAAGTGCTCCAGCATCGCCTCGCTGCGCAGGAAGCCGGGGGTGACCGCCAACGCCGCGACCCCATGCGGACGCAGCTCCTCGGCCATCGCATGAGCGGAACGGATGGTCCCGACCTTGACCAGGTCGTAGAAGAGCGTGCCGCGATAGTCGAGGAGCTCGCCGTCGGTGACCTCCACGATGAGACCCGAGCCGGCGCTCACCATCGACCGAGCGGCGTAGGCGCTGGTGATGAGGTGGGAGAGTAGGCCGCGCTCCAGCATGGTGCGGCCCTTGCCGAGATCGAGCTCCCAGAAGGGGACGCCCCACTCGGTGAGCGCATCACCGCCCCAGACGTCATTGACCAGCACGTCGAGGCAGCCTTCGTCGCGCTCGATGCGGGCCATGAGCGCCTCGACCTGGATCTCGTCGGTATGGTCGATGCGCACGGCGATGCCGGTGCCGCCGAGCTCGCTAACCTGCTCGGCGGTCTCCTCGATCGTTTCGGGCCGCCCGCGCAGCTCGAACGGGCTGGCGTCGGTCGGCCGTGGCGGGCGTGGAGCCTGCCGCGAACTACGGCCCGTGCAGTAGACGGTGGCCCCGGCCTCGCCCAGTGCCAGGGCGATGCCGCGACCGGCGCCGCGGGTGGCGCCGGCAACCAACGCGACGCGTCCCGACAGGGCTCCGTCCATCCGACTCCTTCCCGGCCGCCCGGCTTCGCGTCGGCCACGGCGCGCCGGTGCGCAGCGCGGCGCCGCTGTTGGCGATCCTACCGTCCCCATGGCACTCCGGCGCTCGCAGCCGCACCTCGTCACACGCTCGCAGCCGCACGCCGTCACGCGCTCGCAGCTCGGGCGCGCGGCCTCGAGCCATGGCTCTATCGGCTCGGCAGACGCCGGAACCTCAACCGGCGCGGCCCGGCCCGCCGGCGGTGTCGGTCCAGCGCCCGCGCGCCAGCGACCGATTCGCGGCCACCAGCGCCTCATACGCCTCGAGCACGGCTGCGGCGTCGTCGAGCCGCGAGACGCGCGTCACTGCCCCCTGCACCTCCGGCCCGGCCCCCGCCGGAGCGAAGCTGACGCCGCAGCGCCTCAACCACTCGACGTCGCCGACGGCGTCGCCCATCCCCGCCACCGCCGCTTCGGGCAGGTCGAGCGTCTCGATCAGCGCCGACAATCCCCGGACCTTGTCGACGCCGGGCAGCAACACGTTCACGCAGTCGCTCGCCGAGGGTTCGGCGATCAGCTCGAGGTCGTGCTCGGAGAGCAGAGCCCGCAGCTGCTCGGTGAGCTCCTCGACGCCGGGGCCGTCCTCCGTCGGGAACACGCTCAGCGAGGCCACCTTGCCGAACTGGATGAACACGTCGTCGCGCTCTTCCAACAGCCGCTCGCAACGCCTCAGCGCCTCGAGCGACGTCTGCGCCTCA
>SKMG01000384.1 GCA_007121175.1 Trueperaceae bacterium
GCGGTGGCCAAGCCCCGGCACGACCTGCTCGAGGGCGCCGAGGCGTTCGAGGACGGCACCCTGAACTACCTCGCCCTGCCGGCGGTCGAGGCCGGACTGAACCGCTTGCAGGAGCCCTACCTCGAGGCGATCGGCGCTCGCGTCATGAGCCTCACCGCCTGGACGCTCGAGCGTCTGTGCAGCCTGCGGCACGCGAACGGCCGCGCGGTCGTGCGCATCTACGGTCCCGAGGGCACGCGGGGGCGGGGCGGCGCCATCGCCTTCAACCTGCTCGACGAGCACGGCGGCCTCATCGATCATCGGCTGGTCGAGCAGCACGCCAACGAGGCTCGCATCTCGCTGCGCACCGGCTGCTTCTGCAATCCTGGCGCGGGCGAGACGGCGCTCGAGATCTCGGCTGAAGAGCTCTCCCACTGCTTCGCGCGTACCCGGCGTATGACGCCCGACGCCTTCCGCGAGTGCCTGCCGGGCAAGGGCAGCGGCGCGGTGCGGATCTCCTTCGGCGAGGCCAGCACCTTCGCCGACGCCCACGCCCTCGTGGGTCTCGTCGAGTCGTTGGGCGCCGGCGAGCGCCTCAGGCGCGTCGACCGGTGATCATGGCGGTCGCCGGTCACCGCGACGGCGCTGTAGCATGGCGCATGCTTCGCTCGGACATCGACCCACGTCCCCACGTGGACGCATGAGCCTGGGCCTCGCCGCCGCCACGGCCGAGCGCCTCGCGCGTTACGACCGGCCTGGGCCCCGCTACACCTCGTACCCGACTGCGATCGAGTTCCATGAGGGCTTCACGCCGCAGCGCTACTCGGAGAAGCTCGCGGAAGCCGCCGCACAGCCCGAGGAGCCGTTGTCGCTCTACGTGCACTTGCCCTTCTGCGCCGAGCGCTGCAGCTTCTGTGGCTGCAACGTCATCATCACTCGAAAGCGCGGTGTCGCCGCTGCGTACCTGCGCGATCTCGCCACCGAGCTCGACGTGGTCGGCCGCCAACTCGGCGATCGCCGCAAGGTGGTGCAGCTCCACTGGGGCGGTGGCACCCCGACCTACCTCACGGTGGCCGAGATGCAGGCGCTCTGGGACGAGCTCGGTGAGCACTTCGAGCTCCAGCCGGGCGCGGAGATCGCCATCGAGGTCGACCCCCGCGTCACCAGCGCCGAGCAGGTGGCGTGGCTGCAGAGTCGCGGCTTCAACCGGGTGAGCATGGGCGTCCAGGATTTCGACCCCGGCGTGCAAGACGCCATCAACCGCAACCAGACCTATGAGCAGACGCGAGATCTGCACCTCTCGCTACGCGAGCACGGCATCGAGTCGATCAACTTCGACTTCGTCTACGGGCTCCCGCAGCAGACGGCCGCCTCGTTCCGCGAGACCATCGCGCGCGCCGTCGAGCTGCGGCCGGACCGGGTCGCTGTCTACTCCTACGCCTTCGTTCCGTGGGTCAAGGCGCACCAGAAGGCCATCCGGCTCGAAGACCTGCCGCCGCGAGAGGTGAAGCTCGAGCTGTTCGGCATCGCCTTTGAGCTCTTCAGCGCCGCTGGCTACGTGCAGATCGGCATGGATCACTTCGCGCTGCCGAGCGACTCGCTGGCGCACGCCGCGGCGTCGCGCAGTCTGCACCGCAACTTCATGGGCTACACCACCCGACCGGCCAAGGATTCGCTCGGCTTCGGCGTCTCGGCCATCGGCGAGCTCGGCGGCGCCTTCGCGCAGAACACCAAGAAGCTGACGGGCTACCAAGAGGCGCTCGCTAGCGGCGTGCCGCCGATCGCGCGGGGATTCGAGCGCTCCCGCGACGACGTCATCCGGCGCGACGTGATCGAGAGCCTCATGTGCAACTTCCATCTCGACGTGCGCGCCATCGAAGCGACCCATCACATCGACTTCGCCGACTACTTCGCGCAGTCGCTCGAGGAGCTCGATCGGGGTCCGGTGGCCCACGGCTTCGTGCGCCGTTCACCGGACGCGATCGAGGTCACGCCGGAGGGGCGCCTGTTCGTCCGCAACGTCTGCATGGCGTTCGACGCCTACTTGAAGCGGCACGACGACAGCCAGCCCCGCTTCTCACGCACGGTCTAGCGCAGCAGATGGATGGGGGGTAGGGCGCCGAGGACGCGAGGTGCGGCCAGCGCTCCGCAGGGCGCTCACCGCGCGCCGGGTTGCCCGCGCAGCACCTCGAAGGCGCCCCTCACGGAGCCGGCGGAAGCGTCGGCAGGGCGCCGTCGCCGGCCCACGCCCTCAGGCCGAGGAACGCCGCCTGAACCTCCTCGGGCGTGAAGGTGCAGTGCCCAAAGCGTTCGATTTGCCAGGTGTGCAGCCAGTCGACCGCGCCCGCGGCCTCGACGAGCTCGACGTAGGCCCACAGGTGCGACAGCGGCACACCGGGGTCGTGCGTGGTGTGCACGGCGACCGCCGGGATCGTCAGCTCTCCGGTCGGCTGGTAGTAATCCGTCCAGTAGACGCGCGCCGCGGCACCACCGTCGTATCGGAAGACGCTTTCGTTCAAGGCGGCGTTCTCGGCGGCATCCCGACCGAAGCCGGCGTACGCGAGGTCCTGGTTATCGAAGGGGACGGCGCCGCTCCGCTCGCGAACGTCGTCGATGCTCATCGTGTAGTACGCCAGCGGCAGCGACAGCGATTCGATCAGCGAGCGGATCTCGCGAAACGTGGTGGAACCGGCCGGATCGGTCGGCAGGAGCGGGAGACCGACGCCGTCCGGGTCGAGCGCGTCGCTGCCCGGGAGCAGGATGCTTCCCATCGCGCGCAAGGCCTGGCGGTCTGCGAAGGCCTCGTCGACGAGCC
>SKMG01000047.1 GCA_007121175.1 Trueperaceae bacterium
ACTGCTGGAGGCAAGCTGCCGCAGGTCGTTCAGTGACCGGCCGAGCCGATGCCCTGCAAACTCCGGCCCATCAAGAGCGTCTCGCGGTCCTCTCGCTCCGGCTCGATCTCGCGGAAGCCGAGAGCGTGGTAGAAACCGCGAGCCCGCTCGTTGCGCGGGCTCAAGCCGAGGTGAACGCCGACGGCGCCCTGAGCCGCGAGCGCTTCGAGCAGCGTCGTCATCATCCGGCGCCCGAGCCCGCACCCCTGCGCGCGCCGCAGCAGATCGATGTGCGCGTGGGCCGGGTAATTCTCACGGTCCTTCGGCAGCAGCACGGTCGGAGCCCGCAGCTCGGCCCAGAGCCGCTCGTCGGCGCTCCAGCCGCTGGCGTCGCCGGTCGGCACGGCGAGGCGGGCGCGCAAGGGCGGGATCCAGAGATCGAGGAAGCGTCGGTAGAAGCGTTCGCTGTCGGCGGTGCCGAGCACGTAGCCGCACGGTCCCCCATCGTCGGCCAAGGTGAACGACAGCTCGGGCTCGAGGGCCAGGTAAGGTCCGACGTAGCGGTGCCCGAGCAGTTCAGGGTCCTCGAAGTCGTCGCTGGCATCGCCGCCGTCCCTGCCGGTGGCGAGGCAGACGGCGTAGAGCGCGTCGCGATCGTCAGCGTGCGCCCGGCGGATCGTGAACTCCCCGCTCATGCGCTCGCAGGCGGCGCGCTCAGCACCATCGCGCGGCCGCGGGCGCAGTGAGGCGCCAGAATCCCCCGATGGTCGAGCATGACGCAACGATTGTGCGCGAAACGTTGGGCCCTGTCAACGGGCCGGCCGGTCGCTGCCACTAGACGAGATCGCACACCAACGCGGTGACCGAGTGTGGCTCGAGCGTCAGATGCAGCGCACGGCTGCTCGCGTCGAGCGCGCTCGCGTCGAGTGCGGCTCGCCGAAGGCTCACGGTGTCTGGTGCCTCGAAGGTGTTCGTCGCCTTGGTGTCCGGGCCGTTGATGAGCGATACGGCCACGGGCCCGGCAAAGCGCGCCCGATGGAGCTCGATCGTCGTCTCGCTCGAGCGGTCCGCTGAGCGGTTCACGAGATAGACCACGAGCTTCCTGGCCTGGGCGTCGAGCGTGGCCGAGGCGTCGAGCAGCCGCAGGGCGCTGAACTCTGGTGTCGAGAAGGTGTCGCCGGTCCAGTGCACGTCGAGCGCCACGTCGCCGCAGGTTCGGCTGTAGAGCTCGAACGGATGGAAGATCGTCTGCAGCACCATGCCGTCGGGCCTGGTCAGGATCGGCGCGATCACGTTGACGAGCTGCGCAAGGTTTGCCATCTTCACACTGCGTGCATGGCGGATGAAGGCGTTGAAGTGCATCGCGATCACCAGGGCGTCTTCGAGGTTGTAGATCTCCTCGAGCTTGCCCTCCTCGTGCACCCGGTACCAGACGTTCCACTCATCGACCGCGATGGGGATGTCGCGCTCGAGCCGGAGCGCCGAGCTCATGGCCCGGATGATGCCCTCGGTCGCGCTCAACATGTCCTCGATGCGCTCGGACATCGCCATGTAGCTCGCGAAGTCGTCGTCGCGGTAGCCGCGCTCGGCGTCGTTGCCGACGTACCAGTGGATGGCCAGGTAGTCGATCAGAGGCGTCGCGTGCTCCATCAGGAGCTGGACGCGCTCGACCCATGAGGGCTCCCAGAGCGAGACGGCCGAGGCCAGCAGCGCGATGCTCGGGTCGGTCCACTTCATGACCTTGGCGTACTCGGTGTAGACGCGAGCGTACTCTTCGGCGGTCTTGAAGCCGATCTGCCAGGGGCCGTCGACCTCGTTGCCGATGCCCCAGTACTTCACCCGGTGCGGCGCCTCGAAGCCGTGCTGCCGGCGCAGCTCCACCAGCGCAGAGTTCTGGGTGCCGTTGCAGTACTCGAGCCAGTCGCGCGCCTCGCGCATGTCGCCATCGCCGGCGTTGACGGCCAGGTACGGCTCGCTATCCAGCGCGCGGCAGAAGCCGACGAACTCGTTGGTGCCGAAGCGGTTTGGCTCGAGGTCGTGCCAGGCCAGCTCCATGCGGGCGGGACGCTCGTCGACCGGACCGACTCCGTCGCGCCAGCGGTACCCCGAGACGAAGTTCCCGCCCGGGTAGCGGATGACCGGCATGCGCAGGCGCCTCACAGCCGCGACCACGTCGCCGCGCAGCCCGCGCTCGTCGGCGTGCGGTGAGTCGGGCTCGAAGATGCCGCCGTAGATGCACCGTCCCAGGTGCTCGGCGAAGCCGCCGAACAGGTTGCGGTCGATGGGCGCGATCACGCGCTCGACGTCGATGGTCACGCGGTTGGACATGCGCTCACCTCGGTTGCCGCGCTCGGCCTCGGCTCGTCGTCGCTCAGGATACGGCTGGCCGGCGTCGCCTCGCTGAGGTCGATGCGCTGCCCGCCTCGTCTCGCCCCGGGCGGCACCCGTCGACTGCCGTGCCCGACCAGCGAAGGCCCGAATCCGGTATCGTGGCTCGCCATGGCGACCGAGACCCGCCCGTCCAGCACGCTCGAGCCTCGCGAGCGGCTGCTCTGGGCGTGGCAGGTGTTCGTCGTGCTGGTGCTCCTGTGGCTGGCGCTGAACGGGCTGCGGTACGCGATCCCGGGCTTGGTGGCCGCCCTGGCGGGCGCCGGCATGGCCGCGTACCTCGCCACCATCGCACCGCGTCCGATCCCACCGCTGCGCCTGGCGTCCTTCGCGCTGTTCTTCGTGGTCGAGTCGATGCGAGGCGGCCTCGACGTGGCATACCGGGCGCTGCACCCGGCGCTGCCGATCGAGCCGCAGTTCTGCCGCTTCAGCCTCGACCTCCCGCGGGGGCAGCCGCGGACGTTGATGGTGAGCGCGCTCAGCCTGATGCCGGGCACGCTCAGCGCCGAGCTCGAAGGCGGCGGCGACACCCTGGTGGTGCATGCCCTCACGCCCGGCGCGATGGCCTCGGTGTCGCTGCTGCAGTCGCGGATCCGCCGGCTCTTCGCGCTGCCGGACGGCGCTGAGGCGCAGGGGTCGGGGACCGCGACGTGACCGGCATCGTCCTGGGCGTCGCGGTGGTGTTCCTGCTGCTCAACCTGCTCGCGGGCCTGTGGCGCATCGGGGCCGGGCCGACCGCGGCCGATCGCATGCTGGCCGTGCTGCTGTTCGGCTCGACGACCGTGGCGGTGCTGCTGATCATGGCCGAGTGGCAGGGTGACGGCGCGCTCCGCACCGTCGCCTTGCTGTTCGTGATGCTCGCGACGATCGTGACGCTGGCATTCGTCGGTACCCCCAGCGACCGGGAGCGACCGTGACCATGGGCCTCGCCGACTTGATCGGCGCGACGCTGCTGGTGCTCGGCTGCGCCTTCTACGGCGCAGGCACGGTCGGTCTGCTGCGCTTCCCCGACGTGTACAACCGCCTGCACGCGCTGACCAAGGCCGACAATCAGGGCCTGCTGCTGGTGTGCGCCGGCTTGGCGGTGCTGTCGGGCAGCTGGGGTGTCACCGCGCTGCTGGCCGTCATCTGGTTGCTGGGCCTCACCGCCGCGGCGGTGTCGGCCCACCTCATCGCTCGCCATGCGCGTCACGGCCCAGATCCTGGCGTGAGCGCGGAGGAGCCATGACCATCGGCGTGCTGGTCGACGTACTGCTGGCGCTGTCGCTGGTCGGGCTGAGCCTGCAGGTGGTGACCGGTCGGGCGCTATTTCGCGACCTGGTGCTGTTCATCCTCTTCGGTCTCCTCATCGCCCTGAGCTGGGCTCGCCTCGGCGCGCCCGACGTTGCTCTCGCCGAGGCCGCGATCGGCGCGGGCCTCACGGGTGCGCTGATGCTGATGGCCTACCGGCGCCTCGCCGCCGGAGGCGCTGCGGACGTCTCGCCGGCGCGCCGCAGGCCGCTGCTGGCGCTGCCGGTGGCCGCGCTCGCCGGGATCCTGGTCGCGATCATCGGCCTCTCGGCGCAGGGCGTCGAGCGCGTGCCGGACGCTGCGGGCACGCTGGTGCTGCAGGAGTTGAGCGCGACCGGCCTCGGCAACCCCATCACCGGCGTGCTGCTCGTCTTCCGCGGGCTCGACACGATGCTCGAGATGGCGGTGCTGCTGGTGGCGCTGCTTGGCGCCTGGGCGGTTCTCGGTGCTGCGCATCCCGGCCGACTCCATCAGGTGGACCGAGAGACCCCACTGGTGAGCGCGCTGCTCACCACCGTCGCACCGGTCACGCTGCTGATCGCCACGCACCTGCTGCTCGTCGGTACCGACGCGCCCGGTGGCGCCTTCCAGGCCGGCGCCGTGCTGACAGGCTGCGGCGTGCTGCTGGTGCTGACCGGCACCGTCCGCCCGCGTGCAGCGGCCGGGCTGCTGACCAAGCTGCTGGCGATCGCCGGGCTGGCGGCGTTCGCGCTGATCGGCGTGAGCGCGCTCGCGCTGGGCCGAGCACCGATGACGCTGCCGGGCATGTGGGCCGTGTACCTGATCGAGACGGCCATGATGCTCTCGATCGCGCTCACCATGACGCTGCTCTTCGCTCGTTCGCGCGCTCTGGGGCCGGAGCAGCGATGACCTCGACGACCGTCTATCTCCTCGCGGCCTCCGCCGTCTTCGGCATCGGCGTCTACGGCCTCATCGTGGCCGATCACATCTTGCGCAAGCTGCTGGCGCTGAACATGATGGGCAGCGCGGTGTTCGTGTTCATCCTCACCGTCGCCGGCGTGACGCCGGAGGGTCCCGATCCGCTGGCGCAGGCGCTGGTGCTGACCGGCATCGTGATCGCGGTGGCGGCCACGGCCTTCGCGCTCGCGCTGATGGTGCGCATGTTCCAGGAGACCGGCCTCACGAGCTTACAGGGGCACGACGGTGACGACTGAAGCGCTGACGTTGCTGGTGTTCGCGCCGCTCGCGGGTGCGCTGGTGATGGTCGTCGCACCGCGTCGCGCAGCGGCGCCCATCGCCGTGCTCAGTCTGCTCACGCTGCCGCCGGCGCTGGTCCCGCTGACGCGCGCCGTCCGAGCAGGCGAGCTCGTGCAGCTCCCGCTGGCGGGTTTCGCGGCGCCGCTCGGGATCGTCTGGCGCGTCGACGCGCTGGCCGTGACCATGCTGCTGCTGAGTGTGGCGGTGGTGCTGCTGGTGAGCCTGCATGCCCTGGCCAGCTTCCCGCCCGAGCGCGAGTCGGGCCAGCGCTTCTGGCCGCTGTGGCTGATCCTGGTCTCGAGCCTGCATGCGCTGTTCCTCTCTGCGGACCTCTTCAACCTGTACGTGACGCTCGAACTGGTGACGCTCGCCGGTGTGGCGCTGATCGCCGTTCGCGGGGAGCCGGCCGCCATGCGCGCGGCGATGCGCTACTTGCTGCTGGGCCTGATGGCGTCGCTGTTCTACCTGCTCGCCACAGCCCTGCTCTACGGACAGACCGGCACGCTCGACCTCTACCTGGTGGGCGAGCGCTTGGAGGCCGGCGGGCTGACGGCGATCGCGGTGGCACTGATGGCCACCGGGCTGCTGCTGAAAGCGGCCATCGTGCCGCTGCACGTGTGGCTACCCGCCGCCCACGGCAAGGCCCCCGGCCCGGTGAGTGCGGTGCTGAGCGCCCTGGTGGTGAAGGCCGCGCTCTACATCCTGATCCGGCTCTGGTTCTGGGGCGGCGGGGGGCAGGCGGGCGAGCACGCAGCGCTGCTGCTCGGCGTGCTCGGCGCGCTGGCCATCCTCTACGCTTCGGCGGCGGCGATCGCTCAGCGGCGCCTGAAGATGCTGGTGGCGTACTCGACACTGGCGCAGCTGGGGTACGTGATGCTGCTCTTCCCGCTCGCTTCGGCCGGCGCCTACCGCGCGGTGGTCTTCCACGTCGTCGCGCACGGCATCGCGAAGGCGGCGATGTTCCTCGCCGCTGCGAACCTGCTGCGCGCGCTCGGCAGTGAGCGCCTGCAGCGTCTGGCTGGCGCCGGCTCGCGCCACGGCCTCGACGTGCTCGCCTTCGCGCTGGCCGGCGTGAGCATCATGGGTCTACCGCCGAGCGGCGGCTTCGTGGCGAAGTGGTTGCTGCTCGCGGCTGCCTGGCAGGAGAGAGGCTGGGCGTGGGTGGTCGTGATCAGCGTCGGTAGCCTGCTCGCGGCGGTGTACGTGTTCCGAGTCGTTTCGCTCGCCTTCGCCCAGCCGCTGCGAGAGCCGGAGCGCGCTGCGTCCGCCGGCGAAGAGCAGGGGCGTGCCCAGCTCACCAGCGTGGCCGCGCTGCTGCTCGCGGCGCTCGCGATCGTGCTCGGGCTCGCGTCCGCGCCGCTGATCGCGCTCATCGACCAGGGTCTGCCGCCAGGGATGCTGCGGTGACTGAGGTCGTGCACCCGCTGCCGATCGTGGTGGTGCTGGTGTCGCTGCTGGCGGGCCTCGCGATCGCCGCGCTCGGCGAGAGGAGGCAGCGCCTGCGCACCGTGCTGAACCTGACGGCGGCCGTGCTCAAGCTGGGGCTGGTGCTGTGGATCGCACTGCTGGTGATGGACGGCGTCGTGCCGGTGTTCCGCTTCCCGCTGGTGCCCGGCTTCGACCTCCTGCTGCGAGCGGACTCGCTATCGATCCTGTTCGCCTCGCTCTCCGCCGTGCTGTGGTTGGTCACCACGGTCTACGCGATCGCCTACATGGAGCACTACGACAACCGCGCGCGCTTCTTCGGCTTCTTCAGCATCTGCGTCACGGCCACCATGGGCATCGCGATGGCCGGCAACCTGCTCACCTTCTTCGTCTTCTACGAGCTCCTGACGCTCGCGACCTGGCCGCTGGTGGTGCATACCGGGAGCCGCGCTGCGCTACGCGCCGGCCGCACCTACTTGCGCTTCACCTTGGGCGGCAGCGCGCTCTTCCTCGTCGGCCTGATCTGGCTCTACGCCCTGGCCGGCACCCAGGACTTCATCGCCGGCGGTAGCCTCGGGCTGCTCGAGCTCGACGCGCACGCGAGTCTGCGGGCGATCTTCGTGCTGATCGCCATCGGCATGGGCGTGAAGGCGGCCCTGGTGCCGCTGCACGCCTGGCTGCCGACCGCGATGGTGGCACCGGCGCCGGTCAGCGCCCTGCTGCACGCCGTGGCGGTGGTGAAGGCCGGCGCGTTCGGGCTGGTGCGGCTGGTGGCGGACGTCTTCGGCGGCGGGCTCACCGCGGAGCTCGGCCTGGGGCTGGCGTTGGCGATCGCCGCCTCGTTCACCATCGTGTACGGCTCGGTCCTGGCGCTCGGGCAAAGCGACCTGAAACGCCGTCTGGCGTACTCGACGGTGAGCCAGGTCTCCTACATCGCGCTCGGCATCGCCATCGGCGGACCCATCGCCACGGTGGGCGGCATGGTGCACCTGGTGCACCAGGGCGTGATGAAGATCACGATGTTCTTCTGCGCCGGCACTTTCGCCACGCTCCTCGGGGTGACGCGGATCGACGAACTCGACGGGCTCGCGCGGCGGCTGCCGTGGAGCGCGGCGGCCTTCTCGGTGGCGGCGCTGGGCATGATCGGGCTGCCGCCGATGGCGGGCTTCGTGAGCAAGTGGTACTTGGGCGCCGGCGCGGTCGCGGTCGGTCAGACCTGGGTCGTGGCGGTGCTGGTCGCCAGTACGCTGCTGAACGCGGCGTACTTCCTGCCGCTCGTGTCGCGCATGTGGTTGCGCCCCGCACCCGATCGCTGGCCGGGCGGGTCGCAGCCCAGCGCCTGGGTCACCGCGGGGATGGTGGTGCCGGCGCTCGTCACCGCCGGGTTGACGATCGCGTTCGGAGTGCTCGCCGGCTCGACGCTCAGTCCGCTCGACTGGGCGATCGCGATCGCCAGGGAGTACGTGCCATGACCGTCGCGCTGGCGGTGCTGCTGCCGCTGGTCGCGGCGGTCCTCGTACCCTTCGGCGGACGGGTCGGGGCGCTCGGGCGACGGGTCGCGGCGTTCGCACCGCTGGCACTCCTGCTGCCGCTGATGAGCGGCGAGCGCGGAGAGTGGCGGTGGGTCCTGCTCGGGATCGAGCTCGCCGTCGACCCCTGGGGAGTGCCGTTCGTACTCCTCACCGCGATCGCCTGGAGCGCGTCCGGGTACTTCGCGCTGCGCGGCCTCGGCCGCGGCAGCTGGGGCTTCTGGCTCGGCTGGTCGCTGAGCCTGTGGGGCATGGTGCTGGTGCTGCTGGCGCAGAACCTCGTGACCTTCTACCTCGGCTACGTGGCCGTGTCGCTCTCGGCCTACCTGATGATCACACACGCCCGCACCAGCGCGGCCTGGCGCGCGGGCCGTATCTACCTGCTGCTCGCGTTCGCCGGTGAGGCCGCCATCGTCAGCGGCGTGCTGGTCCTGGCCGGCCATTACGGCAACGTGTCGCTACCGCTGCTCGCCACGCCGGACTTCGCCGCCGGCGTCGCGGCGGCGCGCTGGCCGCTGTTCGTCGGCTTCGCCGTCAAACTCGGCATCGTCCCGCTCCACGTCTGGTTGCCGCTGGCGCACCCGATCGCCCCGGTGCCCGCGAGCGCGATCCTCTCGGGCGTGATCGTGAAGGCCGGGCTGCTGGGGTGGCTCAAGCTCATCCCTCCGCAGGGCCTCGAGGCGGCTGCGAGCGCGCCGGCGCTGCTGTGGCTCGGTCTGGCCACAGCTTTCGTCGGCGTGCTGCTCGGCCTCACCCAAGGCAAGCTCAAGACCGTGCTGGCCTACTCCACCATCAGCCAGATGGGGCTGGTGCTGGTGGCGTATGCGGCGTACAGCCTGCAGCCGGGCGACGCGCGCTGGCTCGCAGCGATCGGCCTCTTGGCGCTGCATCACGGCCTCACGAAGACGTCGCTGTTCTTAGCGGCAGGATGCGCTCCCGGCGCATCCGGCGTGCGGCGTCTGCTGCTGGCGCTGCCCGCACTGTCGCTCGCGGCCGCTCCGTTCGCCACGGGCTACCTCGCCAAGGGCTGGCTCGGTCGCGCGGTCGCCGCCGGGATCGACGCCGGAGCGCTCGCGAGCATCAGCTACACGCTGCTCACCTTCACCTCCGCCGCTACGGCGCTGCTCATGTGGCGGCTATGGCTGCTGGCGCTGCGCGAGCGCGACGCCGAGGCGGCGCTCCATCCGGCCTGGGCGCTCGCCGCGCTCGCCGCGCTCACGGTTCCCTGGCTCTATGCCGGCGCCTCCGATCTGCTGATCATCCCGACCGTGCCATCGGTGTGGGCGGCGACCTGGCCGATCCTGGTCGCGGGGGCCATCGTGCTCCTGGCTCGGGTGCCGCGGCGGCCCGGGCTGACGCTCCCGGAAGGCGATCTCGTGGTCGTGTTGGAGAAGCTCGCGAGCCGCATCGCACCGCCGCAGCTGCCCGCCGTCCCGAGCGTCCCGGCTGGCGCTCGGCTGCTGTCGACGCTCGGCCGCTCGCTCGCGGGCGCCGAGAGCCTGCTGCGCGAGCTGCCGATGGTGGGGCTGCTGATGCTGTTGATCAGCGTCGTGGTGTGGCTGCTGCTGTGGCTGTGATGCTCGCACAGCACCGGACCTCGAGGCGGCCAACGCCGAGCTGCTGCCCGGCGGCGGTGTCGCCGGCGCCATCCACGCCGCCGCGGGACCCGAGCTCGCGCGCGCCTGCGGTCACCTCGCCCCGATCGAGCCGGGCCAGGCGGTGATCACCGAGGCGTTCGGCCTGCCGAACCGCTTCGTGATCCACGTGCTCGGTCCGCGCTACGGCATCGACGAACCCGCCGAGGACCTGCTCGCCGCCTGCCATGAAGGCGCCGTCGTGCTCGCCGACGAGCACGAGCTGAGTTCAATCGCCTTCCCCGCAGTCTCGACCGGAGCGTTCGGCTATCCGGTCGCGGAAGCCGCCCCCGTGGCGCTCGCCGCAGCCCAGCGCGCGTTGTCTGGAGCCCGGCACGTGCGCAGCGTACGGTTCGTGCTCTACGGGCACGACGAGCGGCAGACGTTCGAGCAAGCCTGGTCGGAACTGCGGTCTGCTCAGCGCTGATCGAACTCTGGCGGGTCGACCCCGAGCTCGCGCAGGTACACGAAGCCCTGCGCGCGGTGGTGGATCTCGTTGTCCAGGGCGTAGAGCAGCGACGCGATCACCGCCTCGCGCCGGCCAGGGACGGGCTCGTCGAGTTCGGCGAAGCGCGCCTCCGGGACCGACTCCAGCAGCCGCGCGAGTTCCGCCGTGTCCTCGTCGAATGCCTCGAGCAGCGCCGACTTGGTGGCCGCTGGCCGGCGCGTCCCGGCCGGCCAACGCCAGGTGCGGTCGATCGCGCCGCGGATGGTGGGGATGGTCCAGGTGGTGAGCTCGGCGACCATCTCGGCGAAGGACCGCATGCCCGGGGCGTGATGGGCGTACAGGTCCTCCTCGGGGAAGGCCTCGACGGTGCGGCGCGTGAGGCGGCGGTGGCCGAGCCAATGCTCGATCAGCGCGGTACGGGTGAGCACGGTGTGATCCATCAGGTCTCCTCCTCGGGTCCCGCCCGGCGGTGCCGGCGCCGCCGGGCGCCCGTAGCCCGCGGCGGAGCGAGCGCAGCGCCAGCCACCGTAGACACCATCATGACCCCCCTCGTCCGCGGCGCTTCAGAGCGCGGCGCTGACCGTGCTGATCTGCCGTCCGAATGCCCCTGCTAGCATGTGCGTGTGCGAGCGCGAGTGCGACTGTGAGGGCCGTCCTGGGGCCGGAGCCGGCATGAACCGGTTGGCGGTGCTCTCCAACGCGCGCAGCCGCG
>SKMG01000038.1 GCA_007121175.1 Trueperaceae bacterium
ACGAAGGTCAGGCGCTGGCGCATGCCGTGGCTGTAGGTCTCGATCAGCGCGTTCTGGGCATCGGATAAGCCGAACGCCCCCAACCAGCGCTCGGCTCGGGCTTCGGCGTCCTCGACCCGTCGCACGCGGCCGATGAAGCGCACCAGTTCGCGGCCGGTCAGTTTCGGGTAGAGGTAGGGCCGGTCGGGCACGTAGCCGAGCAGCGCCTTCGCTTCGCTGCCGCGGCGCACCACGTCGATGCCGCCCAGGCGCACCCGGCCGCGGGTGGGACGCAGCAGCCCGGTGATGCTCTTGATGGCGGTCGACTTGCCCGCACCGTTGGGCCCCAAGAGCGCCACGGCCTCGCCGGCGGCGACCTCGAATGAGACGCCGGCGACCGCGCGCAGCGAACCGTAGTGCTTCTCGAGCGAGTCGACCTCGATCACGCTGCAACCTACCAATGGCGACGGGGTGCGGGTCGTGACCGACCGCGCACCCCGTCGTGCGGTATCTGGCTCGAAGCGGTCCTAGCGCTGGGCGGAAGCCTCGCCGCTCCTCAAGGCCTCGAGCGCACGCTGCAAGATCGCGTCGCTGGCGAGGTCGATCAGGGCTTCGCCCTGGACTTCGGACATCGGCGGGCGCGGGCCGGCGGTGACGATGGTGAAGGTGCCGTCGTCGTCGACGGTGCCCGAGCCGACCACCTCGCCGTCGATCACCAGCTCGACCGTCTGGCCGGAGTAGCCGCCGCGGCCGTCGACGAAGAGCGTCTGCGGCACGCGCGTGTCGCGCACCTCGATGTCGGGGACGATGCCCTCGACGTTGATGCTGCGGCGATCAGGCGTCAGCCACTCGAAGGACATGTACGCCAGCTGCCCGCCGTCCGCGAGCGAGATGACGCTCTGCGCGACGCCCTTGCCGAAGGTCTTCTCGCCGATCACCAGCGCCCGGTGGTTCTCCTGCAAGGCGCCGGCAACGATCTCGGAGGCCGAGGCCGACTGCCGGTTGACCAGCACCACCATCGGCAGGTCGACGCTGCCGCCGGGGTCGGCCGCCGCGAGCCGCTGGGTCACGCCGCGGGCGCGCTGGAACACGATGTCGCCCGCTTCCAGGAACTCGTCGGCCACCAAGATGCCCTGGGTGAGCAGCCCGCCGCCGTTGTCACGCAAGTCCAGCACCAGCGAGGTGGCCCCCTCGAGCCGCAGCCGCGACAGGCCGTCGACCAGCTGCTCGTGCACCCGCTGGTTGCCGAAGGTCCGCAGCGACAAGTAGCCGACGTCGCCGTCGATCAAGGTGGTCGACACCTCGATCAGCTCGATGGTGTCGCGCACGATGTCGAGCACCACGCGCTCGCTGTCGCCAGGGCGCTTGAACTCGATCCGCACCGCCGTACCGCGCGGACCGCGCACCAGGTCGACGATCTCGGTGGTGGTGAAGTTGCTGACGTCGACGCCATCGACGTCCATGAAGATGTCGCCGCGCTGCACGCCGGCTTGCCAGGCGGGACCGTCGCGGTAGACGTTGAGCACTTCGACGCCGCGGCCGGTGGCGCGGTCGACAGTGGTGAGCGCCACCCCGATACCCTCGAAGGAGCCGGTGCGATCCTGGGCGTCGATCGACGCCGTGCGCGGCTCGCGGTAGTAGGTGTAGGGATCCTCGAGCGCGTCGAGCATCCCCTGGATGGCCCCCCGAATGACCGTGTCGTCGTCGATGTCGGTGAGGTAGCCAGACTTGAGCGCCCCGTAGGTCTGCACCAGGGCTCGCCCCGCGGCGTTGCTCAGGAACTCGTTGGTGAAGTCGCGCGACAGCTGCGCCTGCACCACCAAGCCGGTGGCGAGGACGATGGCCACCAGGGCGGCCGGCAGGAGTCGGCGCCTCATGCTGCGCCCGTACGAGGGTTCGACATGCTCAAAGTATAAGGACCCGCCGCCATGAGAACGGTAACGCGTCTCGCAGCGCGCGGTATGGTCTTCGGCGTGCGAGTACTCCATGCCAGCGCAGAGGTCGCGCCCTTCTCCAAGACCGGCGGGCTCGGCGACGTGGCCGGCGCCTTGCCGGCCGCGCTCGCCGAGGAGGGCATCGAGGTCCTGGTGGTCACCCCCTGGTACGCCGAGCTGGGCGACGGCGCTCGGCCGCTGTGGATCGGCGACGTCGAGGTGCCCTACGGGGGCTCGACCGAGCCGGTCGGCGTCGGCACGCTGGAGCGCGGCGGCGTCAGATACGTCTTCGTGGGCCACGAGGACTTCTCGCGTGAGGAGCTCTACGGCTACCCGGACGACGTGCGGCGCTTCACCCGCTTCTGCCGGGCGGTGCCGGCGGTGGCTGCGCGGGTCGGCTTCGTGCCCGACGTGGTCCACGCGCACGACTGGCACGCCGGCCTGCTGCCGGCGCTGCTCGAGCGCGGCTGGCACCTGCCCGCGGGCTTCCCGGGCCGGCCGAGCATCGCGACGGTGCACAACGTGCAGTTCCAGGGCGTGGCGCCGCTGGCGCACGTGCTGCACTGGGGCCGGCTGCCGCTGGAGCTCATCGGCAGCCACCTCGAGCACGAGGAGCAGGCCAACTTGCTGCGCGCCGCGGTGGGCTTCGCCGACTTGGTGACGACGGTGTCGCCCAGGTACGCCGAAGAGCTCACCGAGAGCGCGTACGGCTTCGGGCTCGAGACGACCTTCAGGGCTCTCGGGCGCCGTCTGGTGGGGATCCTCAACGGCATCGACGTGCGCGTCTGGGACCCCGCGACCGACCGGCACATCGCCGCGAACTTCGGCAGCGACGACCCGAGCGGCAAGCTCGCCTGCCGCAGCGCGCTGCTGCG
>SKMG01000276.1 GCA_007121175.1 Trueperaceae bacterium
GCTCCTTCGGGAACTTCGCGATCGACAGCACGCCGTCCGCCTCGAGGACCGACGCCTTGGGACGCGCGCCACCCAATGAGGAGCCTGGGGCCAGGAGCAGCCGCAGGTCAGCCTCCGACTCGGCCATCCGCAGCGTCCGATCGCTGGCGTCGAGCGGCCGGCGAACGTGCACGATGCTGGGCACCCCTTCTGGCGCAGGCGCCTCGAAGCGCTCGCCCCCCAGCGAAACCGCAGGGCACCGGTCCGCGCCACGTCCGCCACACCGAGGAGGAGGCGAGCTCCTGCAGGGTGCGCACTGGGCGCCCCTCGCGGCGGGCAGCGAGCCGTTCAGCCCGCCGCAACAGCGTGCGACCCCACGTGTCCGGCGCCGAGTCGCCGATCGCGCCGTAGACCGCCCGCCCCGCCGGCGGCGCATAGGTGCCAGGTGCTAACACCAGTCCCGGCTCGAGCGCGTACTGATCGGGGTGCTCGAGCCACGCATCGGCGTAACTGAAGCCGACCTCCTCGAAGCCCCGGCGCGGGTCGCGCGTGAGCCGTCCTACGCGAACAGGACACACCCCATCACCCCTAGGGTGAAACATGATATACTCCGGCGATGGCGGCGCGTCCGTGAGGAGCGCGATCAAGAAGAAGTCCCTCCGCGCGCTCTACGTCGACGCAAAGGGCGCGCGCAAGTATCCAGCCGAGGTCGTCGATCGATTCTTCGACGTGATGGGCGTCATCGAGGCCGCAGACGACGAGCGGGATCTTCGAGCCCTCAAGAGCCTCCGCCTCGAACGGCTGAAGGGCAAACGTCGGCATCAACACTCGATGCGACTCAACGACCAATGGCGTCTCGTACTCGAGCTCGAGAACGATTCCCGCGGACGACGCGTCGTGATCGTCGACATCGAGGATTACCACTGACGGAAGGAGGAAGACCATGGGCCGAGTCCTGAAGCCCGCCAGAGTACCGCCCCCCGGGCGCATTCTCAGCCAGGAGCTCGAATCGCGCGGCTGGAGCCAAGGCGATCTCGCGGCCGTCATGGGGCGGCCCCAGCAGGTGATCAGCGAGATCGTCAACGCCAAGAAGCAGATCACGCCGCAGACGGCATTGGAGCTCGCGCAGGCCTTCGGCACCTCCGCAGAGTTCTGGACGGACCTCGAAACCAACTACCAACTCCACAGAGTCCGGAGCCGCGGCGGTGACGATGCCATCGCAAGGCGTCGTCGACTGTACGAGCTCGCACCCGTGCGAGAACTCTCGAAGCGTGGCTGGATCGACGACGTCGACGTGCTGGACGATCTCGAGCGCGAAGTGTGCGTGTTCCTCGGCATCGCTTCCCCCGACGAGACGCCGAAGGCATTTGCGCAGTTCCGCCGAGGCCGGCAGCGCGATCCGGTGATAGCGGCGCAGGTCTCCTGGCTGGCACGCGTGGAGTCCCTCGCTCGCCAGCATGATCTCGGCGCGGCTCGGTGCCAGGCCGACCAGACGGTACCTGGGCTCCTCGCCTTGACAGAACACCTCCAGGGGGTGCAGGGCGTGTCGGCGCATCTCCAGCGGTGCGGCATCCGCTTCTTGATCGTTCCCCACCTCAGCAAGACCTACATCGACGGCGCTGCATTTCGCTTGGATGGCCGCGATCCCGTGGTTGCAGTCACCCTCAGATACGACCGGATCGACAACTTCTGGTTCACACTCCTTCACGAAGTCGCGCACATCGTACTCGGGCACGGCGACGTCTTCGCGGACCAGGTTCATGATCAGGATTCCGCCGCCCTGGCAAGCGCCGAACGATCTGCGACCTCGCACGCGCGAGACTGGCTGATCCCCCCGGAGGCCTTCGCGGCCTTCGTCGCCGAAGCAGATTTCACGCGAAGCTCGATCCGCCGTTTCGCTGCCACCGTGCGACGCCATCCGGGCATCATCGTCGGCAGGCTACAGAACGAGGGCCACCTCACCTACCGCCAGCACCGGCCTTACCTCGACAAGGTCGGAGGGTTGCTCGCCGCGACGATCGACACGGCTGGCCCAGCCATTGGCGCTGAATGAGCCCTTCGCAGCCAGAACGCACCACTCGCTGGCCCTACGTCACCGCGCCACGCGCCTTGGCGGAGATCCACTCGCTGATCAGCACGAGCGCGAAGATCAGGATGAAGATCATCGAGGCGCGGTTCCAGTTCATGGCGCTCACGGCGGCGTTCAGTTGCAGTCCGATGCCGCCCGCGCCTACCAGTCCCAGCACCGTGGAGGCCCGGATGTTGATGTCCCAGCGGAAGACGGTGATGCCGATGAGCGCCGGGAGGATCTGGGGCACGACCGCGTACGCCAACACCTGGCCCTTGCTCGCGCCGGTGGAGACCACCGACTCGACCGAGGTCGGGCTCACCTCTTCGATCGCCTCGTAGAGCAGCTTGCTGATGAAACCGACGGCGCGCAGGCCGATCGCCAGGATGCCCGCCATCATGCCCGGTCCGATCACGGTAACCAAGATGAGCGCCCAGATCAGCGCGTTGACCGAGCGCGAGACGGCGATCACCACGAGCGCGATCTGCCGCAGCAGCGGATGCGGCGTGGTGTTGCGCGCCGCGAAGAAGGCGTTGGGGATGGCCACCACCAGGGCGACGAGGGTCCCTAAGGTGGCGATGTTGACCGTGTCCCACAGTGCCCGCCAGAGCCGCTGGCTGTAGGCCCAGTCGGGCGGGACCATGCGCGAGAACAGGTCGAGCGCCTGGCGCGGCGCGTCGAGCACGAACCACCAGACCGTCTGCTCGGCGATGAAGCGCGCGCTGAGCATGAAGGCGA
>SKMG01000189.1 GCA_007121175.1 Trueperaceae bacterium
CCATCAGCATCAGCGCCAACACCAGCAGCAGGCACCATCTCTTCCGTGTGATCATCGCTGTTTCACCTCTCCACGCTGGTCGGCGCTCGGCCGGTAGGCTAGCTTTCGCGCTGCCGCTTACCATGAAGCCCAAGGTGCCTCTCGCAGACCTCCCACCCCCCAGTGCATCGATCCGCGTCGCACCACCTGCTTCCGTCCCCGCGCCTCCTGGGGGGCCGTTCCGGACCGTGGCCTGGGACGTCGTCGTCACAGGCTTCTCCGCCATGGTGTCCATGGTCTGCCGCCTCCATTCGTGGGATGTTCCCGATTTCATGATAGCAATTCGGCCCCGTTCGACAGGCTTCCTCGTTGTTAAGGCAACACGGGGTGGTTGATTCTTTGGAGTGGGCTCGTGTAACTCCTCTCTGGCTCATGCCTGAAATGGGCTTGAAGTGGCGTGGAGTCGTAGGGCATCGGCGATCATGGCATCGAGATTGCGCTGGGCGGCTCGCGCCCAGGTCTTCGAGGCGGGTAGGGTGGTGGCCCGGCGGTGCACGTAGACGTCGTGCGAAATGGTCCTAGGGTAGCCGCTTGAACAAGCGAGTGGCCCGATAGACTCCCGCGGCACGAGAGCGGGGACGCTGCAGCAGGCCAGCCCGACTCAAGGACCTGGTAGACGCGCTCGTTCCCGATCCGGAGACCCGACCCGAAGATCGAGCGCCCGCCGAGAAACCATCGGCGGGCGCCTCTTTGCGTCTCTGGCGGAGAGGATGGGATTCGAACCCATGATACGGCTACAAACCGTATACCCGCTTTCCAGGCGAGCTCCTTCAACCACTCGGACACCTCTCCGTGTCCGCGGCGTCGCGTGAGCGAGGAAGGGCGTGCAGGTCGCTCTGCCGTGCTCTCTCGGCGCCGTCGAGGGAGCAGTCTAGCACGGCCATGTGTGCCGGGGCGATGCGCCGGCATCACCGAATCCCTACAATGGCACTCGGTATTCTAGACCGACTGGAGGCCCCATGCTGCGCGATCGCGTCGTGAGCTTGACCACCCCCGAAGCCGTCGAATCGTTCCTGGGAACGCATCCCACGAGCGTCATCTTCAAGGCAGGCACCTGCCACAAGACCATGCAGGGCTTCGGCCATCTGCAGGAGCTCGTGTCGTCGCGGGAGGACTTGATGGTCGGCGTCATCCGCGTCATCGAGTGGCGAGGAGCGAGCGACCTGGTCGCCGAGACGACCGGCATCGTCCACCACTCGCCCCAGGTGATCCTGTTCCGCGACGGGCAGGCCATCTTCGATCTCGACAACTGGGACATCACGGTCGACGCGCTCGAGCCCGGCTTCGCGCTGCTGCCGCAGGGCGAGCGGGCCGAGGCCGCCGGTGCCGCTGCGAGCAGCGACCTCACGCCCTACCTGCAGGTGCTCGAGCAGTACCTCGCCGGCGTGATCGACGAGCAGCGCTTCGAGTACGTCTACACCACCACCTTCCGGGACGACGCGACACTGCGCTCGAAGGACGAGGTCGAGGTGCTCGGCTCGATCTTCGGGGACGTCGACCGGCACATGACGATGCACATGATGATGGCGGGCCGGACGGTCGATCCGACACTGCGTGAGCGCGCCGAGCGCGCCCACGCCGCTCTTCTCGCCTTGGCTGCTGAGCAGGCGGGGGCCGAGCGCGAGGCCGAACGAGCCTGATTCCATCGCGGTTCCGGCCGCTCGGCCCAGCGCCCGCCTCGGCATTCAGCCGGGCGGGCGCCCGTACGTGAGCGTCCGCCACAGCCACTCCACCGGGCCGAAGCGGAAACGTCGCCCGTACCAGCGCGACGCCACGACCTGGAGTGCGAACAGCACGACCCCCGCGGCCATGGCCTGAGCGTGGCCGACGCGGCCGAACAGCGCGAAGCCGTAACCCAGCGCCAGCGTGGTCATCACCAGCGACTGCAGCAGGTAGTTCGTGAGCGCCAGCCGGCCCACGCTGGCGAGCGCGGTCGTGGCTGGCGATCGCTCGCTCAGGAGCAGCGCTCCGCCGCACGCGATGGCGAGCGCGCCGCTGGCGCCACCGATCACGAAGACGACGGCCTGCACCACTACCCAAGCGTCGAAGCTGACCGGGTCCACCAGCGCGTACGTCGAGGCGTACACGGCGTTCGTGATCACGGCCAGAGGAAGCGTCCAGCTCAGGATCCGGCGCCAGCGCTGGGTGCGGTCTGGGCCATCGACCAGCCCGCCCCGGTAGGCGGCGGCGCCGAGCAGGAACATCGCCGGGATCATCAGGATCATCCCGTTCAGCAGCATGCCGACGAACCCGAAGGCGTACTCGTCCCAGCGAAGGGCGATCATCGCGCCGACGTCCGTCCCTCGGTAGGTGCGCAGCGCCGCGTCGAGCGCTCCGCGCAGTTCGGCGCGCGTCTGGTCGAGAGCCCCCGCGATGGCCGCGGCGCCCTCCGGAGTCGCGCTCGCGAGCGCCGTCACGACCGCCAGGCCGAGGTTCAGCACGATCGGCACGAGCAGCAGGGCGGCAGCCAGCCTCACCAGTCGGCGGGGCGAGGCACGGCGCGCCCACACCAGCACCAGACCCAAGACACCGTAGTACAGCAGGATGTCGCCGAACCACAGCAGCGTCACGTGCGCGGCGCCGATCACAGCCAGCCACAGCATGCGTCGGACGATGCGCCGGGCGGGCCAGCCGCGCGCGAGCTGCATGGCGACGCCGACCCCGAACAGCAGCGAGAAGAGGGTGAAGAACTTGCCCTCGAAGCCGAAGCGCATGAGCCATGCGGCGGCCGCGTCGAGGA
>SKMG01000068.1 GCA_007121175.1 Trueperaceae bacterium
ACAACGCTGGTCGATCTGGTGCTCGGCATGGGTCGCGAAGCCAGCGTGCCGGTCTGCGTCCACCTCGACCACGGGAGCTCGTATGAGAGCTGCCTGCGCTGCATCCGGCTGGGCTTCACCTCGGTGATGATCGACAAGTCGCACGAGGAGGAAGACGTCAACATCGCCGAGACCAAGCGGGTCGTCGAGGCCGCACACGCGGTCGGCGTCACGGTCGAGGCGGAGATCGGCCGTCTCGGCGGGGTCGAGGAACACGTGGTGGTGGCCGCCGAAGACGCCATCCTCACGAAGCCGGACGAGGCGGAGCGCTTCATGGCCGCAACCGGCGCCGACTACCTCGCGATCGCCTGCGGCACGTCCCACGGCGCGAACAAGGGCAAGGGCCGTCCCTACATCGACCAAGCGCGCATTCGCGAGATCGCCGCGCGGCTGCCGCATCCGCTGGTCATGCACGGCGCCTCGGGCGTGCCGACCTCCCTGGTGGAGCGCCTCAACGCCGCTGGCGGAGACCTCAAGGACGCCGCGGGCATCCACGAGGACGACGTACGCGAGGCCGTGAAGCAGGGCATCGCCAAGATCAACACCGACACCGACCTGCGGCTGGCGTTCACCGTCGCGGTGCGCGAGGTGCTCAGCAGCAAGACCAAGGAGTTCGACCCGCGCAAGATCCTCGGCCCGGCCCGCGACCTCATGCGCGAGGTGGTCCGCGAGCGCATGCAGGTGTTCCTGTCCGCCGGCAAGGCCTGAGGCCCGAGGGGCCGACCAGACCGGATACACCAGGCGCCGGCGTTCCGCACTTCGGGGGGGCGCCGGCGCCTTCGCGCTGTGCGAAGCCGGCGCCTTCGCGCTGTGCACGAAGCCGGCGCCTTCGCGCTGTCCGCTCAGCTGCCTGCGGGCAGCTCGTCACGCCGGATGACGCGCCACGCCAGCGCCGCCGCTGGGATCAGCGCCAGGAACGCCAGCGCCATCGCCGGTCCCAGGCCCGCGGCCTCCTGCAGCGCACCGATGCCGATGTACAGCAGACCCGCGGTGCCCCAGGTGAAGCCCATCAGCAGCCCGGAGGCCGCGCCCATCGCGTGCGGCGCCAGGTCCTGTGCGGTCACCACCATCAGCGGCAGGCCGGCGTTGACGAGCGCCCCCGCCGCGGCTACGCACAGGAAGTAGACCGGCGTGCCGGGCGTCAGCACGAACAGCACCGCGAACGGCAGCAGCGAGGCCAGCATGCTCGTGACGATCAGCCGCGAGCGCCTCACGCGCCGCTCGAGCGCCCCCGCCACGATGCCGCCCACGGCAGCCGAGGAGCTGAAGAGCGTCAGCGTCCAGAACAGCACCGGGCTGGCCGGGGCCACGCCAGCGACCGTCACCAGGTAGAGCGGCATGGCGTTGACGAAGGTCACGAAGGCGATGGCGCGCAAGATCCCCGAGGCCGCCAGCACGCCCACCGGCCCGCGCAGCAGCGAGAAGTCGAGCAAGGGCGGCCACCGGTCGCTGCGGGGACGCGGCTGAGCCGGCACGAACGCCAGCAGCGCGAGACCGCCGAGGACGCCCGGGATCATCAGCAGCGGGCTCAGCGAGAGGTTGCCGGTCATCAGCAGCCAGCCGATCACCAGTGGCCCGACAGCCACGCCGAAGGTGCCGCCGGCGCTGAACACGCTCATCACCAGCCCCTTGCGGCTACCGCCCAAGCTGCGGGCGATGCCGGTGCCAGCCGGGTGGAACGCGGCCGAGCCGAGCCCGCCGACGAGCAGGATCAGGAACAGCAGCCACGGCGTCGGAGCGATGGCCATCAGGCTGAGCAGCGACGAGGAGGTCATCACGCCGAGCGCCGCCATCCGGCGCCGGCCCCAGCGATCGGCCAGCACGCCGAACACGGGCTGCGTCACCGAGGTGCTGAACGACAGCGTCGCGACGAACAGGGCCAGCGCGGTCTCGCTCAACGCGAAGCGGACCTGGAGGGTGGGCAGCAGCGCCGAGAGCATGCCGGCGAACGCGTCGTTGGTGGCGTGCACGACGACGAGCAGCGCTGAGACGCCGAGCGCCGTCCCTGCCGTCACGCGCGCAGGGGGCGCGGCGGTCACCCGCGAATTCTACCGGGAAGCGGCCTCGCTAGCCCGGCGGCACGCAGATCACGAAGCTGGCGGGAGGTCGCCGCCGCTCCTGGCCTGGGTCGCTCAGGATCGCTCAGGGGGGGCGATGCCCGGCCACGCCAGGGGCGAGGACGATGTCTCCGAACGAGGCGCGGACCCCCAGAACGTGCATCGCTTGGCGCTACCCCACCTCGCTGCGACGCCGTGGCGTCACGAACACGGTGCGCTGCCGAGCGTAGTGCACGGCGCCGGGCGGCATGCCCTTGCTGCGCCAGACGTCCTTGCGGCTGGTGTAGTCGACCGCGACGTTGTCGCTCTGCCCCGCCTCGGAGTGGCCGGCGGCCAGTTCGGCCGCGAACAGCACAGTGTCGAACGGGATCTCGCGTCCTTCGGACCGGACGATCACGTGGGCGCCGTGATAGCCCTGCGCGTGGAGCCACAGGTCGTCGCTGCGGGCGACCTTGAACGTCACCACGTCGTTCTCGCGGGCCGAACGGCCGATCACCACCTCGAAGCCCCGCGGGTCGCGCAGGCGTAGCCCCGGCGGCGCGCGGCGGCGGTCGCGGGCTGCGGACGACGGAGCGGCGAGGGCGGCGAGCTCGGCGTCGCCGAGCTCATCGAGACGCGCAAGGTCCGCCTCGACCTGCGCCAGCTCGGCTGCGGCCTCTTCGGCGCG
>SKMG01000113.1 GCA_007121175.1 Trueperaceae bacterium
CTCACCGGCGTCTGGGTGGTCTGGGAGCTCGACCGCGAGATCCGCCTGGGCGAGCTGTCGCCGAAGCTGCTGCTGCCCATCGACCCGCTGTGGGGGCACGTCGTCGACAACCTGGCCGAGAAGACGGTGCGCTTGCCGCTGGTCGTGGTTCCCGTGCTGGCCGGACTCTGGTGGGCGGGCGCGCAGCTCCCACTCACCGTCGCCTCGCTCGGCGGCTTCGCGCTGCTGCTCACCGGTGCGTGGCTGATCCGCTTCTTCCAACAGTACGCGACCGGGCTGCTCACCTTCTGGACCGACCAGACCGTGGGCCTCGAGCGGGTCTGGTTCTCGGTGTCGCTGGTGCTCTCCGGCGCGCTCGCGCCGCTCGACCTGTTCCCCGAGCCGGTGCGCGCGGTCCTGCCCTACACGCCCTTTCCCTACCTGGTCGACGTGCCGGTGCGGGCGCTGCTCGGGGAGCTCACGGGAGCCGAACTGCCGCTGGCCTTCGCGGTGCAGGCGGCCTGGGGCGCGGCCTTCGTCCTCGGCTCGCGCTGGCTCTGGCGCCACGGCCTGAGGCGCTACGGAGCGGTGGGCGCGTGAGGCGCTACGTGCGCCTGTGGCGCATCTTCTTCACCCACTCGCTGATCCAGGACCTCGAGTACCGCCTCAACTGGTGGATGAACGCCTTCAACACGCTGCTCTTCCTCGGCTCCAGCGCACTGGTGCTGTGGGTGGTGTTCACGCAGTCCGAGACCATCGGCGGCTGGACGTTCGACCAGGCGCTCACGCTGCTCGGCGTGTACCTGCTGATCGAGGGCGTGACGGTGGTGTTCCTGGTCCCGAACCTCAACCGCGTGCCGCAGTACGTGCGCAAGGGCGAGCTCGACTACCTGCTGCTCAAGCCGATCGCCGCGCGCTTCATCGTCTCCACGCGCTATGCCAGCGTCTGGTGGGTGCCGCAGCTCGGCCTGGCGCTCGCGGTCATCCTGACAGGCATGTCGCGGCAAGGCACGCTCACCGCCGGGCACCTCGGCCTGCTCACCGTGATGCTCGTCGCCGCCATCGGCATCCTCTACGCGGTCTGGTTCGCGCTCACCACCACGGCGTTCTGGTTCGTCAAGGTCGACAACGTCAGCGAGCTCTTCAGCGCGTTCTTCGCCGCGGGGCGCTTTCCGGTGAGCGCCTATCCCGGCTGGGTGCGTGCGGTCCTGACTTTCGTGGTGCCGGTCGCGTTCCTCACCACCGTGCCGGCGGAGGCCGCCTCGGGGACGCTCACCTGGGGCTGGGGCCTCGGTGCGCTGGCGATGGCCGCCCTGCTGCTCGCGCTGTCGCAGGCGCTGTGGCGCTTCGCGCTGGCGAACTACACGTCGGCGTCCTCGTGATCGTGCGGGGCGTGGCGGGCCCGCTCGGTCCCCGCCGACGCCCCAAAGGCGAGTATGGTTCGCGCATGAGGATCCCGCGTGATCGGTGATCCGACGATCGAGTGGCGCGACGTTAGCTCGACGCTGGGCATCCCGACGGTGACCCCATTCCGTGGCTCGTTCGCGGTGTGTGACGCGCTCTCGAGCGAGCTGCGGTGCAGGCTGGAAGCGCACAACATCGCGGATGCGGGCCCGTACCTTGCCGCCCGGCGAGTACGCGACCCTCACCTACTCACGCTACGCCCGGCGGGCCAACACAGCGTTGATCGAATGGGCACGCGCCAACGATGTCGCCTGGGACCGGTGGGACAGCGACGCCGGTGACACCTTTCGCTGCCGCTACGAGGGCTACCTGACCGATCAGCGCGTCGAACCCAGGAAGTCCCACTGGCTCGTCGAGTTGGCCAGCAAGATCGCGGATGCGAGCTGAGCGGCAACCGAGATCGGCCGACGCGCGCCGCGCAACGCCCTCACGTCATCGAGAGCTCCACCTCGCCGGTGAAGTCGACCATCCAGCGGACGCCGTAACGGTCGACGCACGACCCGAACAGCTCGGCCCAGCCGGTGCGCTCGAGCGGCATCATGACGCTGCCGCCGGCCGCGAGCGCCGCGAAGACGCGATGCGCCTCATCGGCGTCGGCTGCGGCCAGGTGGATCTCGACGTTGGTGCCGACGTGAAAGCGTTCGGCGTCGGCGCCGAAAACGTCCGAACCCATCAGCACCGTCTCGTCGGCGATCGGCAGCGAGATGTGGGCGATGAGATCGCCCTCGCGCTCGTCGGCTCCGCCCATGCCCATGTCGCGGTAGCGGACGATACCGGGGTAGTCGCCGCCGAAGACGCTGCGGTAGAAGGCGAAGGCCTCTTCGGCCTGGCCGAGGAACATCAGGTACGGGCTGGCTCGTTTCATCGTCGTCTCCTCACGAAGGTTTCGGCGTTCGTCGAGTCGTTCGTCATACCGTCCGTCGCGTCTGCGATCCACAGCGGGGTTCATCCGTCGGGATACTCATCCGGGTACGGGATCGTCGCGCTGCCCGCCTGGAGACCGAGTCCGGTCGTTCGGCCCTTCGGCTCCTCCCACGGCTCCTGGCGCCCGAGGGCGGTGAGGTCGAGGAGGTCGTTCGAGGTTCCGACCTCCGCGCCACGCGCGTAGGCCGAGTAGGTGTGGAAGACGCGTTCGCCAACGCGCAGGAAGCAGCTGATGCCCGGGAGCTCGATCGGCTGCTCGCCTCGCATGTAGTACTCGGTTCCCGCCCGCTCGTGCTCGTCGGGCGAGCGGTAGTTGTACTGCAGTGGAGCGACGCGTTCGTCGAGGGTGACGTGGAAGTCGTAGTTGAACGGTCCGGAGCCCGATGAG
>SKMG01000027.1 GCA_007121175.1 Trueperaceae bacterium
GCATGCCGAGCTGCGGGCCGCGGACGGCCGTCTGGCGCAGCTGCGCCGCGCGGGCGAAGAGCGCGAGCGGCGCTCGGACGCGCTGCGCTACGCCCTCGACGACATCGAGGCCGCGCGCCTGCGCCCCGGCGAGGAGCAGGAGCTCGACGCGCGGTTGGAGACGCTGCGCCACGCTGAGCGCGTGCGCGAGGGAGCGGCGGAGGCGCTCGCCGCGCTCGCCGAGGCCGAGCCTGGGGCGCTCGAGCTGCTCGGACGGGCGCGCCGTTCGCTCGACATCGCGGCGCGATACGCGCCTGAGCTCGCCGCGCTCGCCGAGGACCTCGGCGCGGTGGTCGACGGCGCGCACGCGGTGGCGTCCGAGGTGGAGGGGTTCTTAGAGGCCCTCGACGCCGACCCTGCGGAGCTCGACCGGGCGGAGTCGCGCCGCGCGGCGCTCGACCGCCTGTTCCGCAAGTACGGCGCCGACAGCCGCTCGGTCCTGGCCGAACGCGAACGGCTGCTCTCCGAGCTGGCCGGCCTGGAGTCGCTGGCCAGCGACCTCGAGGCGCTCGAGGGGCGACGCGAAGCGCTCTACGGCGCGCGGGCGCGCGCGGCGCAGCGGCTGAGCGCAGCCCGGCGCGCCTCTGCCGACGAGCTGGGCCCCGCGGTCAGTCGCGTGCTGGCAGACCTGGCGATGGACGGAGCAGTCTTCGACGTGGCGCTGGAGCCGCTGAGCGAACCCGGCGCCCACGGGGCCGAGGAGGTCACGTTCCGCCTAGCGGCCAACCTCGGCGAGCCCGCCGCCCCGCTCGCCGCGGTGGCGTCGGGCGGCGAGCTGTCGCGGGTGATGCTGGCGCTTCACACCGTCGCCGGCAGCGACCGGCCGGTGCTGGCCTTCGACGAGGTCGACGCCGGCGTCGGCGGCAGCACGGGACGGGCCGTCGGCAGGCTGCTGCGGCGGCTGGCGCGCGATCGGCAGGTGCTGGTCGTCACCCACCTAGCCCAGGTCGCGGCCTTCGCCGACCACCACCTGCAGGTGGAGAAGGTCAGCGAGGGCGGACGGACCGTGACCCGGATCACGCCCTTGACCGGCGAGCGCCGGGTGCGCGAGCTGGCGCAGATGCTCGCGGGCGACGACGGCCCGACCGCCCGCGCGCACGCCCAGGAGCTGCTCTTGGCCTCGCATTGAGCGCGGCGCCAGCGGCGCGCCGCGTGAAGGTCGCGCAAGCACACGTCCCGGCGCCGCAGCCGCTACACTGGAGGCATCCGGACGAGGCAGGGGTGCGGAAGGTCCGCACGACGACCGATCTGGAGTCCGGAGAGGAGCCTGCATGGACGTCAAGGTGGTTCTGAGTTCGGACGAGATCATCCGGGGCTTGAAGCACTATCGGCGCATCGCCAAGCAAGACGTGCTTCGAGCCTCGGAAACCAAGGATCCCGATGCCTTCCGGCGGCACGCCGAGGCTCGCCGTGAGGTCTACGCGTCACTCTCCGAACTAGCTCAGAACCAGACGCCCAGCGAAGTGGTCGCTGAAGCGCTGCAGCAGTACCAGGAGCTGCCCTTCGTGACCGGCAGCGACGATCCCGCCCACACCGAACTGCGCGGCCGCGAGAACGCCCTCGAGAACTTCTTCCTGATGATCGGACTCGAGCCCAAGGTGCGGCGCGAAGTCCGCAGTCTCCGCCCCAGCCTGCGCGGCGAGGTCAGCGCTGCTGCGCGCGCCGACGAGGGGGCCGCCTCGGCGCTCTGAGACGCCTGCGCGGTGCCGGGCGCGCTCGAAGCCGGCCCCGGCGTTGCCGCGACCCCGTGGTACGCTCGCGCTCGTGGATCTCACGGCCCTGGAGCGCCTCGCCGCCGAGCGGCCGCCGGCGCTGCGGGAGCTCTCCGAGCGACTGGTGTTCGGCGAGGGCGACCCTGATGCAGACGTGATGATCGTGGGCGAGGGCCCCGGCGAGGAAGAGGATCGCTGCGGTCGCCCCTTCGTCGGGCGCGCCGGGCAACTGCTCGATCGCATCCTCGCCAGCGTCGGCATCGATCGCGACGACGTCTACATCACCAACATGGTCAAGCACCGCCCGCCCGGGAATCGAGCGCCGAAGCCCGAGGAGATCGAGGCCAGCCTGCCGCTGCTGCTCGCCCAGATCCGGCTGGTGCGGCCACAGATCATCGTCACCCTCGGCAACGTCCCCACCCAGTGGTTCTTGCGCTCGAAGGACGGCATCACCCGCACCCGCGGGCGCTGGTACGACTGGCACGGGGTCCGGCTGTTCCCGATGTACCACCCGGCCTACTTGCTCCGCAACGCCAGCCGCGAACGCGGCAGCCCCAAGTGGCAGACCTGGGAGGACGTGCAGACGCTCAAGGCCGTGCTGGTGACGCTGCCTCCCAAGCAGGGCGCACTGGTGGTCGACACGGCTGAGCAGGCCGGGCTGTTCTGAATGGCCGACGCGCGCCTCATCGGCCTGATCGCCTCGCTGCGCTCCTCGGCGGAGGCGGCGCTGGGCGAGCACGACTCCCCCGTGGCCCGCAGCCTCGAGCGTGACGGACTGCTGCGGCGACGCACCGCCGAGCGCTCGCTCGAGCTACTGGACATGCTCGCCCAGAAGACCCGAGGCAACCTCGACGAGCTCGAGCACGCCGCGCTCGAGGGTGCCCGCAGCAGCGTGCGCGGTCGCCTGGAGCGCTCGGAGGCGTCCGGCGACGCTGACGGTGCCGGCGGCCCTAGCGGTGCCGGCGGCCCTAGCGGTGCCGGCGGCCCTAGCGGTGCCGGCGGC
>SKMG01000153.1 GCA_007121175.1 Trueperaceae bacterium
CGGGCCACTACCGCCGACACCGGAAGCCCGGCCACCGGCAACGCGTTGGAGGAGCTGCTCGCTCACCTCGAAGACCTGCACGAAGTGGTGCCTTCGTCCATCGCAGCGCTGCCACTCGAAGCGTCATCAGGGCACGTCGGGCTGGTGCGGTGGGTTGATACCGGACGGGAACGTCGGCGTGGCACACCGCTGCCCTGGTAGGGAACAGCTGCTACGCTCCACGGCGTGGACCGCAGGCAGTTCCTCTCCCGCGCAGCAGCAGTCGCCGTCACGGCAGCAACGGGGTCGGCCGGAGCCCAAGTGTCGGGGACCTATCACTTCGAGGTGGTTCGAGAACGCGCCGAGCTCGCTGGCCTGCGGGCGCCTGTGCGTGTCGCCTGGCTGACCGACCTCCACCACGGGCAACACGTCCGCACGGCGTCGGTGCGGGCGTGGGTCGACGCCGCGCTCGCCGAAGCTCCCGACCTCGTCCTCCTGGGTGGCGACCTGGTCGACCAGACCCCTGGCGCCGACGCCGACGATGGTCTCGCCGCGGAGCTCGCCCGTCTGCGCGCGCCACTCGGCGTGCTGGCGGTCGCGGGCAACCACGATCACGGTCGCTTCCGCGGGTTAGAGCCCTACGCCGGCCTGCTACGCGGCGTGGGCATCGAGGTCCTCGTGAACCGCGGCATCTCCGCTCGCGGCGACCTTCATGTCGCCGGCCTCGACGACCTCCGCAACGGCCGGCCCGACCTCGGCGCCGCACTCCGGGACCGGGGCTCGGCGGGCGCCACCGTGCTGGTCTCACACAACCCCGACGTGCTCCCGGACGTACCGACCGACATCGGGTTGACGCTCGCAGGGCACACCCACGGCGGCCAGGTGGTGCTCCCCGGTGTCGGCGCGCTGTTCACGTCGTCTCGCTACGGCGACCGCTTCCTGGCGGGGTGGGTCGAGGGTCCGGCACGAGGCTACGTGTCGCGTGGCCTAGGCGTGACGAGCATCCCGGTCCGGATCAACTGCCCGGCCGAGCTGACGATCCTCGACCTCGTGCCTACCAGCTGAGGGCTCGGCGCAGGTCCGGCACGAAGCCACGGCCACCGACGTCGGTGCGGCCGGGGCGCCTGGCAACACGTCTTCGACGACCCAGCCCGGCATCCCCCGCCTGCTATGCAACGAGGGTGACGTAGCGACCAGGAGGACGCCAATGAAACGCCGCTGCTGGCCCCGTGAGCCAGACGTGCGGCGAGCCGTGGTGCCCCGATATGAAACGCGTGGTTGATGCTGTTGCCCAACGCTGGGCTTCGGCCGACCGCCATTGCGACGATCCGGCGTACCGGCAGGCAGACGCGCCGACCAGCGAGCGTCCAGGTGTGGGCGCGCCGGCCGGCCCGTCGGCCCGAGCCTGCCGTTCTCAACTCGACAACAGCCGCGCGAGCTTGCCGAACTGCTGCGTCCAACCGGTCTCGGCGTTGGGCGCCATCATGTCGCTGTACGGCCCGTCGACGAGCACCACGCGGGTTCGCTCGGGACCGTCTTCGTGGAGCTCGATGCGGGTGATGGTGCGCTCGATCAGGCCCAACTCGGGCTGCGGCTCGGACGTGAGCACCAGGAGTTCAGGAGGTGAGATCTCGACGATCGTCGCGGCGTCGGGGAAGCCAGTTCCCACCTCGATGCCCGCACCGTCGGCGATCTCCAGGCTCTCGAGCACCATCGTCTTGTGGTGCTTGCCCCCCACCTTCGGTTCGATCTCGACTTGGTCGACGGGCGTGGTGAAGCCGTCCGGGCCCCACCACTGCGCGAGCAAATCGGGCTCGACGAAGTAGCGGAACACCTCCTCGCGCGGCGCGTCGAACACGCGGGTGATCTCCAGGATCCGGCCGGCTCGTTCGGTGGTCGTCGGTCGGTTCATGCTGGCTCCTCCTCGGTCGCTGCGTCGACCGGTGCGGTGGTCGCTGCGTGGTCGATAGACGTTCGAACCTGCATGAGGGCCTCCAAGCGCTCGAGGCGCCCCTCCCACAGGGCGCGCCGCTGCGCGAGCCAGCGCTCGGCCTCGAGCAGCGTGTTGGGGATGAGGGAGCAGGTGCGCACGCGGCCCTGCTTGCGCGTCGCGACCAGGCCACTGGCCTCCAGCACCTGCACGTGTTGCACCACGGCCGCGAGGCTGATCGGCAAGGGCGTGGCGAGCTCGCTCACGGACGCGGGACCGCGACCAAGCTGCACCACGATGGCACGCCGGGTCGCGTCGCCGAGCGCGTGGAAGACGTGGTCGATGGTCGAGGCAGGTTGGTGCATCGACCGCAGTATCCGGGGCATCACCACAAAAGTCAAGTCGTTACTTAACTGTTGGTCTCGAAGCCTGACGGGGTCGATGGCACGATCGCGTTCGCTGCGGCAGACACGGGCGGCGGGTGTCGATCGTGGAGGATCGGTTCGCTCAGCGCCGGTTGCGCGGATGCTGCCGCGCCAGTCGCTCGTTGCCGCGCCAGTGCTTGCCGGTCAGCCGGGCCATGCGTTGCTGCACGGCTCGCGCCTCGCCCGGGTCGCTGACGGCCAAGAAGTCTCGTGCCTGGAGTCCGCGTCGTTCGCATCGTGGGGATACGCCGCCATCGTGGTGGTCGCCGCCCACGTGAAGTAGTCGAGCAACACGCACCTGAGTCGCGGATCGGCGAGCCCGACGTCGTCGAGCGCGAGCTCGAAGCACGCCATGGAGCGGCGGTCCATCTCCTCGTGGGGGCCGTTGCCGCTGTGGATCCGGACCACGTCCGACTCC
>SKMG01000245.1 GCA_007121175.1 Trueperaceae bacterium
CCGGTGTCTTCGAGGACGCCGGCGTCACCGTGGACGAGCCGCGGGTCCATGCGAGCGACACGGGGTTCCTTGCGGCGGTCGCCTCACTGCGCTATCCGCTGCCCGCAGATGGACCAGGCGGGCGACCGCGTCATGGAAGGCGCACAACCGCAGGGCGAGGCAGGACGCCCAGTAGGGCCAATGGGACCTCGAGGTGCGCTGCCCAAACGTCCCGCGACGCGACCTCGCGCGGTGCGTAACGTACCAGGCGACAACCATGGAAGCGACCTCGAGACTCCGTTGGCTACGCATCCCGGCGCTGATCCTGGCCGGCCTCGTCGGGTGGGCGGCCTTCGTCTTCTTTGCGACGATCCACGACTGGTGGCGCACGCCGATCGCGCCCCGCGGGGACGGCCAGGCCTTCGCGGCGGCAGCACGGGTCATGGCCGAGCAGCGCCTGCGCGGCAACCTGGCGATGGTCGTCATCGATCGAGGGCGCGTCGTCGGCCACCACTACGCGTCGGTCGACGCCGAGGAGCCGATCGGACCCGACACGATCTTCCAGGTCGCCTCGATCAGCAAGTGGGTGACGGCCTGGGGCGTCTTGTCCCTGGTCGACCGCGGACTCGTCGACCTCGACGCGCCGGTCGAGCGCTACCTCACGCGCTGGCGCTTGCCCCCGAGCGACATCGATCACGGCGGCGTCACGGTCCGCCGTCTACTGAGCCACACCGCTGGTCTCGTGGACGGGCTCGGCTACGCCGGCTTCGAAGATCCCAACAGAGTCCAGCCGCTCGAGGCGTCGCTCGCGCGCGCGGCGGACTCCGGCCCGGGACGGGACGGCGTCGTGCGCGTCGGTCTCGAACCAGGCGCTCAGTGGCGGTACTCGGGCGGCGGCTACACGGTTCTGCAACTGCTCATCGAGGAGGTCTCGGGGCTCTCGTTCGCCGAGTACATGCGCGGCGAGGTACTGCAGCCGCTCGGGATGCTTCGCTCGGCCTACGGGTTCGATGACGTCATCGCCGACGAACTCGCTGCTCACTACGCCAACGGAGTCCGCGTGCCGCACCGACACTTCACGGCCCAGGCTGCGGCAGCCCTCCACACCACCGTGAGCGACGTGACGCGGTTCTTCGCGGCGCACCTCGAAGGCCCTGATGGGGAACCACCCGGACGCGGCGTGATCTCGGAGCGCAGCCTATCCGAGATGGTGACCCCGCACGAGTCACAGTTCGGCCTCGGCATCTGGGGACTAGGCCCCCTCCTCTACGGTCCCGTCTTCGGCAGCCCACGTGTGGTTGGCCATGACGGCTTCAACGCGCCGGGCATCAGCTCGACGGCGCGGCTCGACCTGCGCGACGGGGCCGGCATCATCGTCTTGAGTTCGGGTGACCCCCTCCTGGCGCCCGACCTGGGCTCGGCATGGGTCTACCACCACATCGGGAGCCAGGACGTCATCGCGCTCAGCGCCGGACTGGGACGCATGGTGACGCTGATCGCCGTCGGCACCGTTGCGATACTCGCCGTCGCGACCGCAGCGGCGCTCACGGGCCGAGCCCGGCGGCGTCGACGAATGTAGGGCCCCAACGGCACGTCGACGCAGCCGCACACCCGCACGCCGCCCGCGCCGCCTGAACGAAGTGTTCACGTCGCCCGCCGCCGCCAGGATCTCACCGCCTACACCCCGTGTCGTGGTGCGGTCAGGATCCACTTCTCCAGCGCGTCAGCTAACGAATCGGCTGGACCACCACGCCCAGATCGGCCGTACTCCAGGCCCGGTCGGCCGTGTAGACGGTGAGACCCTTCTCGAGCCCGAGCGCTAGGCAAGCGCGGTCGCCGAGCGACAGACCCAGATCCCTGGTGACCGGATGGAGGCTCGCCGCACGTTCGGCGGTACCGGCGCGGAACGGCTCGACCGTCACCCCGAGACCTTCGAACAGGCCACGAAGTTGCCTCGAATCGCGCCCCTTCGCTTGCACCTTCTGAACGACCTCCGACCAGTTCACGCTGGAGATGAAGCTCCCGCGCAGCGCTGGACGCACCATGTCGCTGCCGGGCTCGTTGAACGCCAGCGCAAGGAGGCTCGACGCGTCATGGACGACGCTCACAGGTCCATCTCGCGCGCTTCCCGTTGGGCTTCTTCGCGACGCTCGCGCAACAGCTCCTCGCTGACGAGTTCGCCCTCGGGCGCCGCACCAACGAGATCGTGCAGTCGCGCCAGAATCATCGCCTCGGTCTCGAGGACCAGCCGGCCACTGCACGTGCCGACGGTGAGCACCAACGTGTCGCCCTCGCGCAAACCCAGGGCGTCACGGACGCGGGCTGGGATGACGATGCGCCCGTTCTTCCCCAGTCGGAGCCTCGTAGCAGGGTGGCTCATGTACCAAGCTTACCACAACGCGTCACATTGGCAAACCAACGAGCATTGGCACGTTCTAGTCCGATGGCAGCCACAACGTCATTGCTATATCGCCACAAAGGAGCATGTCCAAGCGACCGAGCTAGGGAGCATCGGCCAGCTTGTGGCGCGCTTCCAACCCCCACCAACCCAATGCCTCGCTCGACCGCACTGACACCGAGGCCTCACGTGGTAAGGGAGTAGCTGCTCATCAAGAGCGCTCCGAGTGCGACGTGAGCGACCTGGCCGAGATGATGATCCCGCACGGGTCGCAGTTCCGCCTCGGCATCAGGGGACTCGACCCCCTCCTGGTGCCCAACCTAGGCTCGGCATAGGTCTACCGCCACATCGGCAGCCTCGACGTCATCGC
>SKMG01000273.1 GCA_007121175.1 Trueperaceae bacterium
CGGCGCAGTTGCCGGCAGCGCCGTTACCGGCAGCGCCGTTACCGGCAGCGCCGAATGCGCGGGCGTTGGCGGCCACGTTGCGCTCGGCGTCGCGCAGCGCCGCGGGCGCCGTGTCGACATCGACCGCGAACGCTGCGCCGCCCGCCAGCGCGTAGACCGAGAACGCGCCGCTGTAGGCAAACAGGTTCGCCACCCGCCGACCGCGGGCGTGCGCGCGCACCAGCGCGCGGTGCTCGCGGTGGTCGAGGAACAGGCCGGTCTTCTGGCCCTCATGGAGGTTCGCCAGGAAGCGGAGGCCGTGCTCGACGACCGTGAGCTCGTGAGGCGGCGCCTCGCCCCACAGCAGCCCGGCGGGCTCCTGAGCGCGCCGGGCGCTGATCACCCCCTTCAGCGGCAGCTGCTGCGCCAGCGCCCGTACGACCTCGCGCTGCAGGCGCTCGGCGTCGCTGCCCGCGGCGCGGTAGCCCGAAGCGTGGCTCTGCAGCACCGCATAACGGCCGTAGCGGTCGGCGATCAGGCCCGGCAGGCCGTCGCCTTCGCCGAAGAGCAGCCGGTAGGCGTCGCTGCCGGCGGCCTCGATGCCCGCGCGCGCCCCAAGGGCAGCCGCGACGGCGGCCTCGACCCAGGCGCGATCGGGCGGCGCGAGCGGCGAGCCGATGCTGCCCCGCCGAAAGGCGCGCACGGCGATGGCGCCGCCTTCCGACCATAGGCCCACCGCGGCTGTGCGGCCCGCCTCGACCCGCACCCACGACCCGTCGGGCAGCGCGGTGCCGGCCGGCACGTGATCGCGGTAGACCCATGGGTGCCCGGCAGCGAGGCTCGCTTCGAGGCGCTCGGGGAGGCGCAGCGTCGCACGGGTCATGGCACGCCGGCTTCGCGCTTGGCGGCGGCCAGCACCTCGTCGAACATCGCCGCGCTCAGGCGGCCGGTGTTGGTGTTCTGCAGGCTGACGTGATACGCGTCGAGCAGCGGCAGCGCCCGCGCCTGCTCGGCGCCCGGCAGCCCTTCGAAGCGGTGCAGCGCCCCGTGAACGAAGGGGTGGCGCGCCAGCGTCACGCTCAGACCGCGCTGCTGCAGCAGCCGCAGCACGCTGGCGTGAGCGACGCCGCCTAAGGCCAGCAGCACGCTCGCCTCGCGGAGCGCATCGAGGTCGTGCGCCAGCCACCCTCGGCAGGCGACGAGCTCAGCGGGTGTCGGCCGGTTCCCGGGCGGTGCGCAGCGGGCGGCGGCGGTGATCCACACGTCGCGCAGGCGCATGCCGTCGTCGCGCGAGCGGCTCACCGGCGCGCTCGCGAGGCCGGCACGGTGCAGCGCCGCGTAGAGGAAGGTGCCCGAGCCGTCGCCGGTGAACATGCGGCCGGTGCGGTTGCTGCCGTGCGCGCCGGGTGCGAGGCCCACGATCACGATGCGCGCCGCCGGATCGCCGAAGCCCGGGACCGGGGCGCCCCAGTACTCTTGGTCGCGGTAGGCCCGCCGCTTCTTCACCGCCACGGCCTCGCGGTGCGCTGCGAGCCGCGGGCAGCGACGGCAGCCGGCGAGGTCGCTCGGGTAGGGATCGAACATCAGCCGCCGGCGCCCTGGGGCGCCAGCCCGGGGAGGCGGCGCACGCTGCCGGGCACCACCGGCAGGCCGCCGGCATCGGCGCTGGCGACCGCCGCGAAGCAGAGTTCCAGACTGCGCAGGGTATCTGCGGCGTCGTGGATCGGCCGGCGGCCCTCCTCGATCGCTCGCAGCAGCTCGGCCATGGCGCCGTGGAAGCCGTCGTCGAACCACGATCCGGTCAGCTCGGGCATCACCGTGCCGCCGGCGCCGCTGACGCGCACGCGCTGCTGGTTGTAGTCCACCCCCTCGGAGGTGATGGTGGCCTCGCTGCCGACGACGGTGGTGCGATCCCAGGGCTCGAAGCGGGTGTCGGCGTTGAACGAGAGCGTCCCGAGCGCGTCCGGGAAGGTCACCAGCGCGCTCGCCAAGAGCGGCGGCCGGCTGCGCTGGGTCGGCGAGTGCCGCACCGCGGCGCTCACGGTCTCGGGCGGTCGGTCGGGAACGAGCTGCAGCAGCATGTCGAACCAGTGGATCGCGAAGTCGTACAGGATCAGGTGCTGCACGGTGTCGAAGGGCGTGCCGGCGGTCCAGTTGTGGTCGAACTGCAGGCTGAAGTCGACGCTCACGACCTGGCCGAGGTGCCCGCCAGAGACCGCCCGCCGCAGGTAGGCGAAGTGCGGGGCCCAGCGACCGTTGTGGTTGACCGCCAGGATCGTGCCGCGCTCGTCAGCCAGCGCGGCGAGCCGTTCACCCTCGTCGAGGTCGAGCACGAAGGGCTTCTGGCTGAGCACGTGCCGGTCCGCGAGCAGCGCGAGCTCGACCAGCGCCGGTCGCTGGGCGGGGTGGGTGGTGATGTCGACGACCTCCGCCGCGGTCGCAGCGAGCAGCTCCCGGGCGCTATCGAAGACGTCGGCTTCAGGGTAGAAGGTCTGCCGGCACGATTCGGCCTTGGACACGTCCTGGTCGCAGAGTCCGCTGACGACGTAGCCGGCCTTCTGGTAGGCGGCCAGGTGATGCCGGGCGATCCCACCGCAGCCGATCAGGGCCAGCGGCGGCCGGTAGGCGCGCGGCTCGGTCGGCGCGTGCGCCAGCGCCAGCAGGTCTGCCGCGCTGTGCGCCGTAGGGCGGGCGCCGTTCAGCGGTCGCCCCGCACGGTGGCCACCAGCCGGTCGAGCGCCTCATGCAGTGTCGCGCGCGAGGTGGCGAAGTTGAGGCGCGCGAAGCCGTCCCCGCCAGCACCGTAGTCCGGTCCCGGGTTCAGCGCCAGCCGGCCGCGCTCGAGCAGCGTGGCGCACGGATCGTCGCCGAGCCCGGCCTCGCGCAGGTCGAGCCAGGTCAGGTAGGTCCCCTCGGGCGGGTGCGCGCGCACCGTGGGCGCGTCGTCGCGCAGCCGCCGCTGCACGTAGTCGCGGTTCTCCCGTAGGTAGTCGAGCGCCGCCTCGAGCCAGGCGTCGCCGCCGCGGTAGGCGGCGATCGTCGCGGCCTGCGCCAGTACGTTCGCTCCCGGCATGCGGTGGCCGGCGCGGTCCACGACGTGCGCGAGCAGCGCGGGGTTCTCCGAGATCATGAAGGCGATCCTGAGGCCGGCGAGGTTGAACGCCTTGGTGGGGCCGTAGAGCGTCAGCGTGCGCTGCGACAGTTCCGTGTCGAGCGACGCGAACGGCAGGTGCTGGCCGTCGTACACCAGGTCGGCGTGCAGCTCATCGGAGATCACCCACAGACGGTGCTCGAGCACGACCTCGGCGAGTGCCTCGAGCTCTGCACGCGAAAAGACGCGGCCGGTCGGGTTGTGAGGGTTGCAGAAGATCAGCGTGCGCGTCGCTGGCGTGATGGCGGCGCGCAGCGCGGCGACGTCCATGCGGTAACCCGCACCGTCGTCGATCAGCTTGTCGTTCAGCAGGCGGCGGCCCGCCTGTTCGATGACCGAGAAGAACGGCGGGTAGACCGGCGGCTGCACGATCACCTCGTCGCCCGGCGCCGAGGTGGCCTCGGTGGCGACGAACAGCGCCGGGATGACGCCCGGCATCGGGCGCACGGCCTCGCCCGGCACACTCCAGCCGAAGCGCGACTCGAGGCGGTCGACCACCGCGGGAAGCAAGTCCGGCAGCCCCTGCTTAGGCGGGTAGCCGAGGCTGCCGCAGTCGACGTGCTCGTGCAGTGCCGCGCGCACGACGTGTGCGACCGGGAAGTCCATGTCCGCGACCCACAGCGGCAGCACGTCGGGTTCATAGCGCGTCCACTTGCCGCACGGCATGGCGCGCAGCCGGGACTCGGTAGCGGCATCGAAGGCCTGCGCCTGGTCGATTGGCGAGGGGCGTGACATGCCGGCACGATACCAGGCGCGGCACGCAACATCACGTGCTGGACGGTCCTGGTAGCGTCGGCCCATGCGTCACGCGGTGCGCGTGCCCGAGTGGGCCGTCTCGATCATCAGCGACTTCACCGACATGCACCGCGCGCCCAGGCCCGTCTCCGCGGCCAAGGTGCCGCGCTTCACACTGGCGCTGCCTGACGACGTGCGCTTCGAGTACGCCTTCGTCGACCAGGGCGGCGCGGTGCGCGCCGATCCCGACTACGGTGCCAGCGGGGCGAACCCGTGGTACCCCGAGGTGACCGAGGTCCGCGGCCCCGACTACGCGCCGCAGCCGCTGTTCGACCCGCCAGCAGCGGAGCCCGCCTGGGTCGAGCGGCGCTGGCGGCTGCCGGCCGCGGGCTTCGACACGCCGCGCCGCCTCAACGTGCTCTCGCCCCCTGGCGACGATCGCCCCTTGCCGGTGGTGCTGCTCCATGACGGCATCGCCTACCAGCGCCTCGCGCGCAGCGCCGATGTGCTGGCCGCGCTGGTCGAGCAGGGTCGCGCGCGGCCGGCGCACCTGGTGTTCAGCGAGCCGACCGAGCGGTTGATCGAGTACGCCTGGGACGAGCGCCACCTGGCGCTGGTGCGCGACGTCGTGCGGCCCCGCGTGCTGGACGAGCTCAACGTCGACGGAACCTGGGTCGCGATGGGCGCCTCCTTGGGCGGGCTGGCCGCCGCCACGCTGGCTCTCGCCGACCCGACTGACTGGTCGGTGGTGGTGGCGCAGGGCGGCGCCTTCCTCGGTGTCCCCGAAGAGCGTCGCCATCACGGCGTGCGCCGCTCATGGCTGCTCGAGCGCCTACGCGGCGGCGCAGAGCTCGCCGAGCAGCGCTGGGTCCTCGACGTCGGCACGCTCGACTGGCTCCACGACGTCAACCTGCGCGTCGCCGACGCGCTGGTGGCGCGCGGCACGCCGGTCTGGTACGGCGAGTGGAGCGCCGGGCACAACTGGGGCTGCTGGCGCGACGGGCTGGCGCGGGTGCTCGAGACGGCGCTGCCGCCCGAGGGCAGCCCACCCCGCAGGCCCCGCTTCGAAGGGCGCGGCGCGGCGCTGGAGCGGCACGAGTCGCGCGCTCCCGCTCGCGCCTAGTACCCGGTCCACGTCCGCTGCTGGCTGCACCACCAACCGCCGCTCGCCCGTGCCCAGCACCCGCGCTAGCATTGGCGCATGAGCGCATACCGCATCGAGAAGGACACCATGGGCGAGGTGAAGGTGGCGAGCGACCGCTACTGGGGCGCGCAGACCCAGCGCTCGCTCGAGCACTTCCGCATCGGCGGCGAGCGCATGCCGCTCGACGTGATCCGCGCCTTCGCCGTGCTCAAGAAGGCGGCGGCCATGACCAACGCCGAGCTCACGGACTTCCCGCGCGACAAGGCCCACGCGATCGCCGCGGTCTGCGACGAGATCATCGCCGGCGAGCTCGACGATCACTTCCCCTTGGTGGTGTGGCAGACCGGCTCGGGCACGCAGTCGAACATGAACGTCAACGAGGTGATCGCCAACCGCGCCAGCGCTCTCGCCGGCCTCGAGCTCGGCAGCCGCGAGCCGGTGCACCCCAACGACGACGTGAACCGCTCGCAGTCGTCCAACGATACCTTCCCGACCGCCATGCACATCGCCGCGGTCCAGGCGCTCGAAGCGCGCACCCTGCCGCAGCTGCGGCGCCTGCGCGACGCGCTGCGAGAGAAGGCCGGGCTGTGGGACGACGTGGTCAAGATCGGCCGCACCCACCTGATGGACGCCACGCCGGTGACGCTCGGGCAGGAGTTCTCGGGCTACGCCACCCAACTGACCAAAGGTATCGAGGTGGTCGAGCGGAGCCTCGATCACCTGCTGGAGCTCGCGCTCGGCGGCACCGCTGTCGGCACCGGGCTCAACGCGCCGGAGGCCTTCGCCGAGCGGGTGGCGGAGGTGATCGCGGAGCTCACCGGCTACGCCTTCCGCAGCGCCGACGATAAGTTCGAAGCGCTCTCCGCCCATGACGCGGTGGTCGAGGCATCAGGCGCCCTCAAGCGGGTCGCTGTGTCGCTGATGCACATCGCCAACAACGTCCGGCTGCTCGCCTCCGGTCCTCGCTGCGGCATCGGCGAGCTGCGCCTGCCCGAGAACGAGCCGGGCTCGTCGATCATGCCAGGCAAGGTGAACCCGACCCAGGCCGAGGCCCTGACGATGGTGTGCGCGGAGGTCATCGGCAACGACACCGCCATCAGCGTCGCCGGGACCCACGGCCACTTCCAGCTCAACGTGTTCAAGCCGGTGATGATCTTCAACCTGCTGCGCAGCGCAGCTCTGCTCGGTGACGCCAGCGCATCGTTCACCGACCACTGCATCGCTGGCGCGGAGCCCGACCGCGCGCGCGCCCGCGAGCACCTCGATCGGTCGCTGATGCTGGTGACCGCGCTCAACGGCGTGATCGGCTACTACAAGGCGGCCGAGATCGCCCAGAAGGCGCACCGGGAGGGCACCACCCTGAAGGTGGCGGCGCTGGCGCTCGGCTACCTCGACGAGGAGACCTTCGACCGGGTGGTCGTGCCGGAGTCGATGCTCGGCCGCTAGAGCGCGACCGGACTAGCGGCGGTCGAGCACCTCGGCGTCGTCCGGGATCCAGGTGACCTCGTCCGGATCGAGCCCGGTGTCGACTTCGATGCCCTGCAGGTACAGGTCGGCGAAGACCTCGGTCTCGCTGGCGTAGAACACCAGGCGCAGCGGCAACCAGTCGCTCGTGTCGATCACCGCAGTCGCGTGATGGATCTCGGCGCCCGGATCGAGGTTGTCGAAACGTAGCGTGTAGACGTCGCCGGCGCCGCCGCTCTCGACCTCGAGCACGCTCACCTCCCAACCGGCGAAGAGGCTGCCCAGGTCGAGGTCGACGACGAAGGTCTGATCGCCCGGGAGCAGCCCCCCGAACGCGTCTGGATCGTCGACGGCGTACACCGCGACCTGGTTCGTCAGGAAGGCGTAGTTGTAGATCGCGTCTTCGGTGATCACGACCATGTTGTCGGCCAGCGCGTCGGGCTGGATGATGTAGAGGCTGGCTGCGAGCGGAGACTGGATCGCCATCACCTCGATCTCCACGGCGATGCGCTGCCCGGCCTCGTCGCGCAGTTCGCCCTCGAGCACGAAGAAGATGTCCTGCAGGCGCTCGCTGCGCGCCTGGAGCCGCTCCAGCACCTGCTCGGCAGCGAGCGGCTGGGCTCGCGCGGTGGTGGCCATGAGGAAGAGCACGGTCGCCACGGCGGCCGCGGCGACGAGCAAGGTTCCCGCCAGCGCCGCGGCGATCTGCGCCGGGCTCCACGGGTGCGGTCTGATGGTGACGGTGGGGGGAGAGGGACGCTCGAGGCGGTATCGGTCGCGGGCGTGCGGGTCGTTCATGGGCACAGTATGGACCCTCGCGGTGAGGGCGAACGTGCGCTCGCATGAAGGACGGTGAAGATCTCGCGGGGCCCGAGCCGAGCCGCGCCGCGGCGCGAGCGGGCGGTATGAAGGTGGTTTCAGTAGTTTCACACGGCCTACCCCTGGTCTGCGTTGCTAGCGTAGTGCCGAGGAGGTGCCGTATGCACCGCATGCGTCTCGTAGCTGGACTCACCCTGCTGCTCGCCGCGCTGTCCCTAGCCTCGGCACAGCGCATCGTCATCAACCCCCAGGCCATCGTCGTCAACCCCCTGCCCGAGTTCGACGTCGAGGTCTTCGTAGACCGCGATCCCAGCGGGGCTCGCACACCGAGCTACGCCATCGGCGAGTCGATCCAGATCGGCGTGCGCGTCAGCGAGGACGCCTACGTCTACCTGTTCAGCATCAGCGCCGGCGGCGAGGTCGTGCAGATCCTGCCCAACCGCTTCGACGCGGCCGGCCGCGACAACTTCGTGCGGGCCAACCGCACGGTCTACTTCCCGCCGCCCGGGGCGCGCTACGAGTTCGCCGTCGACCCGCCGACCGGCCTCGCGAAGGTGATCGCGGTGGCGTCGAAGCGCGAGCTCGACACTCGCACCCTGGCGCGCTTCCAGACCGAGCGCGACTTCCAGGCCACCTCGCAGATCGGCGAGGAGGGCTTCGCGCGGGCGCTGTCGATCGTCGTGCGGCCGCTGCCCCAGGACGAGTGGGTGACCTCGACCGCTCTGTACTACGTGGGCCGGGCTCCGGCCCAGGCGGCGTATGGGACGCTCGACATCAGCTCCACGCCGCGCGGCTCCGAGGTGTACGTCGATGGCGCCTTCGCCGGCTACACGCCGTTGCGCTGGGGCGAGCGCCCGGGCCAGGTGACCGTCGAGGTCCAGCTCGAGGGCTATGAGACCGAGCGTCAGCGCGTCCAGGTGCGTCCGAACATCACCACGCCGGTGCGCTTCGACTTGCGGGCGGTGGCGCGCGAGGGGACGGTGACCTTCACCACCCAGCCGCGCGGCGCGGACGTCTACGTCGGCGGCCGTCACGTCGGTCGCACGCCCACCGGCGCCGTGGCCTTCGCGCCGGGCGAGTTCACCGCGACCTTCGAGCTCCCCGGATACCAGACCGAGACCAGGCGCTTCACGGTGCGGGCCGGCGCGGCGACCACCGTCAGCCAGAACCTGCGCGCCCAGCACGGCACGCTGGAGGTGTTCGGCAACGTCGGCAACGCGCGCGTGTTCGTCAACGGCAGCGAGGTCGGCCGGCTCGCGAGCGGCACTGGCCGCCTGGTGATCGACGATCTCACCCCCGGCACTATCGAGCTGGTGGTGATCGCGCCCGGATACCGGACCTTCCTCGGCAACGTCAGGGTGGAGGCCGGCCGAGTCACCACCGAGCGGGTCACGCAGGCGCGCCGCTAGACGCCGCCACCGGCGACCTGCTACACGCCGCCACCGGCGACGCCGCTCAGCGCCGGCGCAGCTGCGCCGCTGACGCCACGAGTGCTAGCACGATCCCAGCCTCCCCGGCGGTCATCACTGCCGGGGAGGACGTCTGCTGGGGCCGGCGGCGGTGGCGTCGTCGTGGTGGTGGCGCCGGCGTAGTGGTCGCGCCGGCGTCGCAGGAGCGCCGGCGTCGTAGCATGGTGCGGCATGCCGCAGACTCCAGTACGCGCCATCGCCGTCGTCCTCGCAGGTGGCGGGGCCAACGACGCGCTCGCCCGCAGCGCCGGGACCGCCAGCAAGGCCCTGGTGCCCATCGACGGGGCCCCGATGGGGGCCTACGTGCTCTCGTCGCTGCGCGGCAGTGGTCTGGTGCCCACCATCGTCTACGTCGGACCGACCGACGACCGGACCCGAGCGCTGGTCGACCACGTCGTCCCTCCCGGGCGCCGGCTGGTGGACTCGTTGGCGATGGGGCTCGGCGCCGCAGTGGCGCTCTCGCAGGCCGACGATCGCCTGATGGTGGTCACCGCCGACATACCCTGGTGGACGGCCGAAGGCGTGCGCTCGTTCCTCGAAGACGCGCCCAGCGTCGACCTGGTGTACCCGGCGGTAGCGTCGGCGACCGCCGAGGCGGCCTTCCCGGGACAGCGCCGGACCTTCGTACGTCTGCGCGACGGTCGCTTCACGGGCGGCAACGCTCTGCTGCTCTCACAGGCTGCGGTGCCGGCGCTGCTGCCGGTGGTCGATCGGATCTTCTCGGCCCGTAAGGCGCCTTGGCGGCTCGCCTCGCTCATCGGCCTCGACGTGCTGTGGGGACTGCTCAGCGGGCGCGCACGACTCAGCGAGATCGAGGCCCGCGTCAGCCGCCTGCTCGGGCTCGAGGGTCGGGTGATGGTGAGCCAGGACGCGGCCATCGCCGCCGACATCGACAAACCGGAGCAGCTCTCGCCTGCCGCGCGCGAGGGGCCGCCGCTCGCGACGCTGCGAGGACCCGCGTGAGGCGCCCGGATCAGCTCCGCAGCCGGGCGTTGCTCGGCGTTCTCGCCGCGCTCGGAGTGGGGCTGGGCGCGGCGTGGCTGATGCACCTCGCGCTGGGGCGCCAGGGCGTGCTCGGCTTCGGCGTCACGAACCCTACTGGGCTGGCTGAGGGGGCGGTGTTCGTGGTGGTGTTCGTGATGGCGCTGCGGGCGGTGCGGGCGCTCCTGCGGCTGCCGTCGTCCACGCTGCTCTCGTTCGGCGCCGCCACGCCGGCGGCCGCGGCCAGCGCGGCGCGCCCGGTGCCGTCGGTCGACGCCGAGGCACTGGTGCAAACGATGGCCGACCACCGCCAGGTGGTGGTGATCGAGGGCGGGCGACCGGTCGGCATCGCCGGGGTCCATCCGGAGCGGTTGCTCGGCTGGGACGAGGTGGTCAAGGTCGACGGCCGGGTGGCGCTCAGCGAGCTGCGGCCGGTGCTGGCTCGCGAGCCGCTGGTGGTGGTCCTGGACGGGGACGGCGTGGCCGGAATCGTCACCCAGGAGAGCTACTTGTCGACTTCGTGGGGCCGCGGCGCCTGAATCAGCGCCGGCTCGCGTCGCGCGGACGCGAAGGCCCGACGGCCAGCGGCAGGTAAGCCGCGGCGTCGGTCGCGAGGGCCTCGGCCTGATCGGGCACGCCCCAGCGCCGGAGCCGCTCCGCCGCCGCCAGCGCGATCATCGCGCCGTTGTCGGTCGCGAGCCCAGCGGGCGGCAGGTGCACCCGCAGGCGGGCCGCTGC
>SKMG01000414.1 GCA_007121175.1 Trueperaceae bacterium
GGCACGCCGCTGCGCCGGGCTCGATCCAGCGGTTCATGCCGTACGACGGAACCTGGCACATGGCGCCGGCCGACTGGGGGATCGAGTTCAACGCGATGATGCGCAGGTACGAGTTCGTGCCGCCGCGGCGGTGACAGGGCGGGTGACCGAGCCCGAGCCGGAGAACGTAGGGCGCATCGATGAGCTGCGCCGCGGCGGCTCGGCACACCGTTCCTCAGCGCATATCACGCCAAGCCCTCCGTCCCCTCGACGGCGATGAGCTCGGTACCATGCCAGATTGCAACATGCGCCTGGAGGCGCCACGCCTGAAGAGCATCGAGGTTCGTTTGGCCGACTCCCACGCGATCCGTTCCCATCTCATCAGGACCCATGTCGACCTTGCTCGCGGACGTGGCGACTACACCGTCACCATCCGCGCCGGCGACGTCAGCCGTCAGAGCAACCTCCTCCACGGCACGGCTTGAATGGATGTGAGCACCGGCATCGGCGCGATGACTGCTTGACATCCAGGCGCCAGTCCACATCTCGGCCTCCCCGAGCGCCTGCTCGCGGGCCTCGCGGCCCTCATCGACCAGCGTGGGCGCGGCGCGGCGGCCGGGCTCTCGTCGCTTCCGCGCCAGCGTGCGGCTGGTGGGGTCAGGTGGTGTCGCCACACTTCATGGGCCGGCCAGCGCTAGTACGTCCGCGAGCGCTGGCGTCGCCCGCACCCGGAGCGTGCGGCCGTACGTCTCGAGCGAGCGGCCGTGCTCGACCTCGGCCAGGCCGAGGAAGGCCGCGAAACGCTGGAGCACGCGCACGTCGTACGCGTCGCGGACGACCGTCTCGGGATCTCGTTGCCACGGGTTGTTGGCGAGCGCGTGCGCCGCCTCGTCGAGCGCCATGGGGAACGCTCGAACGAAGCGATCGGCGTAGAAGCCTCCGTCTCGCCAGGTGTCGCCGTAGCGCAGCAGGAGCAGGAGCGAGAAGGCCCACGACGTCTGGATGATGCCCAGCTCGGGATAGCCGTCAGCGGAGTTCCAGGCGTACCGAGCGACGAAGGTGCGGAAGAGTTGCGCGTACACGCCGGCGGCGCCATGGCGCTCGAAGGTGCGGCGGTACTTCTGCGTGAGATTCCAGCGGCCGCGGCGCAGGCTGACGAGGCCAGCCATGCGCGCCACGAGGCGCGTGATGTACAGGTTGCTGAAGTCCCATTCGGTGCGAGCGTGCTCGATGCGCTCGATGCTGTCGCAGCGCCAGGCGGTGGCTTGAAAGCGTTGGGCGGCCGCCTGTACGTAGGCGAGCGGAAGGTTGCCCTTCGCGGTGGCCTTGAGGCCGTCGTCGCCGAGGGCAGCGGCGAGATCGAGCATCAGGTGGAGGCACGGTGATGGTGGCGCCGCGCGCGGGACCTCGGCGACCGTGAGCACGCCGCCCGGCGTAAAGGGAGCGGAGAGCAAACGCTGCATCTGCTCGGCCGACAAGCCGTCGAAGTCGGCGATGGGGGCGGCGTTGCGCTCGGCCATGAAGTCGGCGATGAACGTCTGCACGTCGTCCTCGCTCTCGAAGCGCTGCTCGGCGAGAGCGTCGGCGAGGGCGCGGTTCGTGGCGGCGGCGGGGTTGTCGCTCGGCTCGTCCCCGTCGCCGCTACGCGCCGATGCCGGCGCCTGGTGCGCGCGAAGCGGCAGCAGGGCCTCGAGCAGCGGCGTGGCGCGCAGTGACGGCTCGGCGCTTGCGCCGTCCGGTTCGCGGCCGACGTCGTCGTCCGGATCATCGCCGATCGCCACCTCGGCCAGCCCGTAGAAGGCCGCGAAGCGCAAGAGCAGCTCGATCACGTAGGCGTTGGCGAAGGTCTCGAAGGCGGTCTCGGGGTCGGCGGGGTCGGCGGCGGCTACGACCTCTGGCGCCATCTGAGCCACGGCGTCGACGTAGAAGCGGATTGGCAACCAGTCCCTACCGAAGCGCCGCAGCAGCACGATGGTCAGCGGCCAGGTCGCATGCAGCGCCGTCACGAACGGCGTGTGAGCGTCGATCGGGCGCCGCGCCCAGCCGCGCAGGAGTTGCAGCACGACGCCGTCGAGCGCATCCTCCGTCGCCAGGGCGCGGCCGCGCGAGGTGAGGTGCGCGCGCCGGTTCCGCCGCTCTAGCAACCCCGCTGCCTCCGCAGCGACCCGCACGTCCCGGACCGCAGGCAGGTCGGTCTCGTCGTCGATGCGGTCCGCCCTGCCGCCGAAGGCAGCGGCGATCGCGTGCAGCGTGTCGGCGCCGAACCCGGCATCGGTGCAGGGTGCTCCATCGTCGCCCAGCACCTCGGCGATCGCCGCGAAGATCTGCGCCGGAGCGCTATCGCCGCTCCCGGCGACACGCTCTGCCAGGGCGAAGCCGCAACGCCGGTCGAACGGATTGCGCTCGATCGCGCGAAGGTCGTCAGGCCGCAGGCCGGTCAGGGCGCTGCGTACGGCTGTGAGCAGGGTCGGGTCGAGTTGCTGGCGCATCGCGAGGTCCTCTCCTCGAGCGTCGTCTGGCGATTATGCCGTGCTGCGCAACGGTGGGATCCGAAGTGCTGGAATGCGCCAGAACTGCCTGAGATTGCCGGTGACGGGGTCGCGGTCGTGCTGCACAGCGGTGGCGGCGATCCGCAGGTCGTTCTCAGCCGGCGGGACGGCGCCGTCTGCGGCGGACGCAGACGCATCCTCGGACATGAGGCGTAATCGAAGGCGTCGTGACCCGTGCGCCGCCGGCGGCGCGCTACCCTCACGTCAGCGGAC
>SKMG01000257.1 GCA_007121175.1 Trueperaceae bacterium
CAGCAGGGTGCCTGGTGGCTGCCGCTCGCTGCGCTGGCGGTGGCGATCTGGCTGCTGGCGAGCGTCGTCGGCGGCCCGGGCAGCTGGTTCGCCTCGACCGAGGGCGCGGCGCCCGAGCTCGGTCAGACCGCCCCTCACGCCAGCCCGCCCACGCCTCCGCCGCCCGGAGCGCTCGATCCGGAGGCCGAGGACGAGCCCGACGCCGAGGAGGCTGCTCCTCCAGAGCCGGCCGCTGAGGCGCCCGAACCCTCGAGGCCCGACGACGGACCGGCCGGCAGCGGCGACGACGGCACCCTGGAATCCGACGCAGAGGGTCTCGAGCGCGAGGCGCTCGATCGCTTCCTCGAGTCGCTGCGCGAGCGGCCGCAGCAGAGCGAGCAGGAGGCCGCCGCCGCCGAGGCCGAGCGCGACGGCGTCCGCGACGACGCCGATGCCGACCTCGGGGAGGCAGAGCTGCAGCGCCAGGCCGAGCAGGGCGATGCGCTCGAGGACGGCCAGCTCAGTCCGGCGGATCGGGCCGACGAGGATGCCGACGGCGACGAGAGCTTCGAGTACTCCGATGGCAGCGACCCGGGCGACGGCGAGGCCGACGGCTTCGAGGAGGTCGCGTTCGGCGAGGACCCGGGTGACGGTGAAGGCTTCGCCGAGGGTGAAGGCGACGAAGGCGACGGCCAGGAGGGCTTCGAGGCCAGCGACGAAGGGGTGCCGCAGCCCGAGAGCGCCGGCGACGAGTCCGGTGCGCCGAGCCTGGGCGACGACGAGCAGGGCCTCGACGCGGGCACCGGCGATGACGCCGGCATCGGCGCCGGTGCGCCCGACCAGGGGCACGACGCGATTCCCGACGCGGCGGGCGACCTCGAGGCGCTGCCGGGCATCCTGGGTTCAGGCCCGGAGGCGCTCGGCGGTCGCGTGCGCCTGCCGGGCCGCGACAGCGAGGTTGAGCTCCAGGGCGGCGACGTCGCCCGTTACGAGCGCGCGGTGGAGCAGGCGGTCACCGACGGTTCGGTACCGGTCACCTACCAGGAGATCATCCGCAACTACTTCCGCTAGAGCGCAAACCACGCTGGACACCCTATGAGACGCGCCGGGATCAGCCGGGATCAGAGGTCGAGCGCGCGGCGCTCGAGCATCGTCGCCTGGCCCCGCGTGAGGTCCGCGAGCCTCTCTCGCCAGCGATCCGCGCTCGCCTCGAGCACGTCGAACGTCATCACCGCCCCCGCCCCGTCGTAGTCGGTCGTGACGCTCAGCACCGCAGCGTCGTCGGCCGCGCTGCGCACCACGCCGTCGACGGCGCCGAAGGGCAGCCGCACCCGCCAACGCTCGCGGTCCTCGACACGGCGCGCGCCGGCGGCGTCGATCGCCTTGGCCGCCGCACCGCCGTAGGCCCGAGCAAGCCCGCCCGCACCGAGCTTCCTCCCGCCGTAGAAGCGGGTCACCACCACCGCTGCGCGGTCCAAGCCTCGCTTGAGCAGCACCTCGAGGACTGGACGTCCGGCGGTGCCGGCGGGCTCCCCGTCGTCCGACCAGCGCAGCGTCTCGCCCCAGCGCACCCCCCAGACGTGATGCGAGGCCCCCGGCAGGCGAGAGCGCCGCTCCTCGAGCAGCGCTTCGAGCCCCTCCAGCCGCGCGAGCGGCTGAGCCAGCGCGACGAAGCGCGAGGCCTTGACGATCTCCTCGTGTTCCGCTCGTCGGGCGAGCGTCTCGAAGCCCATGCCCTACGCTAGCAGCGACCGGCGCACTGAGGGCCGCGTGCTACACTCCGCGCCATGGGCAACCTCCGTCCTACGCGGCGATGTAGCGGCCGACAGCGCGCCTGACCCGCAGCCTCGTCGCGCCGACGGGGCCGGCCGACGCCCTGAGCCCAGCGCCGCCGCGTGCCGCGACGCCCTGTCGGAGACCCCATGCCACTTGCGCTGTACAACTCCTTGAGCCGCCGCCTCGAGCCATTCGAGCCGATCGTCCCGGGCCGGGTCGGCATCTACGTGTGCGGGCCGACCGTCTACTCCGAGCCGCACCTCGGGCACGCCCGCGGGCCGATCGTGTTCGACGTGCTGCGCCGCTGGCTCGAGCGCCAGGGCTTCACGGTCCGCTTCGTCGTGAACATCACCGACGTCGGTCACCTCACCGAGGACTCCGAGGCCGAGGACAAACTCGTGAAGCGCGCCAAGCTCGAGCGCCTCGAGCCGATGGAGGTGGCCGAGAAGTACTTCTGGGCCTACTTCGATGCCATGGACGTGCTCGGCGTGCGCCGGCCGAGCATCACTCCCCGCGCGACTGGGCACGTCATCGAGCAGATCGGCATGGCTCAGGAGCTGATCGACCGCGGCCTGGCCTACGAGGCGAACGGCAGCGTCTACTTCGACGTGTCGGCGCATCGAGCCTACGGCGAGCTCTCGGGACGCGACCCGGACGAGCTGCTCGAGGGGACGCGGGTGGAGCAGCGCAGCGACAAGCGCGACCCGCGCGACTTCGCGCTGTGGAAGCGGGCCGACGAGGGGCACATCATGCGCTGGCCCAGCCCCTGGGGCGAGGGCTTCCCCGGCTGGCACCTCGAATGCTCGGTGATGAGCACCAAGTACCTAGGCGACGAGTTCGACATCCACGGCGGCGGCCTCGACCTGGTCTTCCCCCACCACGAGTGCGAACTGGCGCAGGCCCGGGGCGCCGGGAAGCCGTTCGCGCGCTACTGGCTGCACTGGAACATGCTGACGCTTCATGGCGAGAAGATGTCGAA
>SKMG01000358.1 GCA_007121175.1 Trueperaceae bacterium
ACTGGGCGCTGGGTCACGCTCGTGCAGGCATCCGAGGTCAGCGTTGGTTGAGCCGTCCCAGCATACTCGCGAGGGAGCGCTGCATCTTCCCCGCCGCGGCTTCGACGGCGTCCTCGAAGGTTGCCGCGTTGTGGCTCACCGCGACCGGCTGGAGTCCGCCGAGCCGCGCCTCCATCAAGCAGCGGATGTCATCGCTGCCGCCCTTCTTGTTGCTGTTCTCGTCTCGGACGTGGATCTCGACGCGCGTGATCTGCTCGCTGAAGCGGTCCAAGGCGCCGTGCACCACGGCCTCCACGAACTGTGCCTTCGCTTCGTCGCCCTCGATGTTGCGGTCGGTGTTGAACTGGATCTGCATTTCGCCTCCCATGGACAGCCACCGTAACCGCGCGTCGCGGCCGAAGCATGTCGTCACACCACGGGCAGTCGTCCCTGGCGAGCACGACGTCGTCGTGCGCTCGGACGCCTGCTACGCGACGCTCCATGCGCTACCGGTCGCGCCCTGGTCGAGTCCGCCGCACGGTCAGCGGCGTCAGCGCGGCGCTATCCTGATAACGAGAGCGGTGGGCGCCGGCGCTCGTCCGCTCGAGAGAGAGGGTGAGCCATGGGTCGTCGCTTGGCGCTCGCGGCGTTGGTCGTCGCCCTGCTCTTCCTCGCGTTCGGTGGGTTGTACGGCGGCATTGCGATGCTGGTCGATCCCAGCGGCGCATCGCTGGGGATGGACGTCGTCCTACCGCAACTGCCCGTGCCGAACTTCGTGTTGCCCGGCTTGTTCCTCCTCATCGTGATGGGCCTCGTGCCGATCGTGCTGGCGTATGGCCTGGTCGTGCGACCCGACTGGCCGTGGGCCGCAGCCATCGCCCGCCGTAGCAGTCACCATTGGGCGTGGAGCGGCACGCTGGCGCTCGGTCTCGTGCTCGGACTGTGGCTCGCGCTCCAAGGGTGGATGATCGGCTTCGCCTGGCCCATCCAGTTCGTCACCGCGGGCAACGCTCTCGTGATCGTTGTGCTGGTGCTGCTTCCAGCCGTCAGGAGTCGCTTCGCGACACCCCCCGCAGGCTCCTGAGCGTTTCCAACGTGGGTGGCCGCCGGCGTCTTCGCGCCGCGATCACCGACCAGACCTCGTCCCGCCGCTGCAACGGGAAACGCGTGCAGATCAGCCTGCCCATGCATGAGGGCCCGCGCGGTTCGCCGGAACCCTCGTCGTGTGGCGCCTCGAGACACTTCGTCTACGCGCTGGACGGCTCTCGAGACGCATGGGCGGAGCTCACCGGCCGAGTCGACCGGTACCATGGGACCCATGGTCCGGTCCTCTGACGCCGCCACCCATGACGCCGCCCACGAGGCGCCGGCCCGCATGGACCCTTCCGAGCGCTTCCCGTTCACGAAGTTCCTCGCGCCGGCGGTGGCTGCGGGCGTCGCCGGCGCGCGGGTGGAACGTCTCGCCAGAGCGCTGCACCGCCACCGCGTGGTGCTCGTGCGCGCGCCGGCGGGATCAGGCAAGACCACGCTGCTGGCAGCCTGGGCGGCCCAGGCTCAGGAGCTCGTGGCGTGGCTGCGGGTCGATGCCGGCGACGTCGATGCGGACATCTTCGCGCTGGCCCTGCACACTGCCGTCGCACGCATCGAGCCGTCGCTCGGGCGGCGCGTGCCGGCGTTGCTAGCGGGCCGCGGCGCGGCCAGCGACGCGCGCTCGCTCGCCGTGGCCATCGTGAACGACCTGGCTCACGGCCCTGAACTGGTGCTCGTACTCGACGACCTCCATGCGCTGGGCCCGGGCGCCGCGGCCCTGTTGGGGCTGGTCGTCGATGCCCTGCCTCCGCGCATCCGGGTGCTCGCCGCGAGCCGCTCAGCAGCGCCGCTGCCGGTCGCTCGCCTGCGCGTGCGGGGCGAGTTCGGCGAGCTCGGTACCGTCGACCTCCGGTTGGGGCTCGACGACGTCCGACGCGCCCTGGCTCGCCAGGGCGTCAGCGACGACGCCGCGGCGGCGCGCGTTCTGGCGCTGAGCGACGGCTGGGCCGCAGCCGTGCGCCTGGCGACGGACGCCTTGCCCGACGCCGCACATTCGCCAACCGGCGCCACCGATCACGACGGCCAGGTTCGCGCCGAGCTGTGGGACTACCTGGCCGAGGAGGTACTCCACGAGCAGCCACTCCACGTGCGCCGCTTCCTGCTCGAGACGTCGGTCTTAGACGAGCTGCGCGCGGACGTCTGTGCTGCCGTCACGGGCCGCGCCGACGCTGTCGACGTCCTCGAAGACCTCGAGGCGCGCGATCTGTTCGTCGAACGCTTCAGGCGCTCCGACGGCGATGCGTGGCGCTACCACGACCTCTTCGTCGATTTCCTCCGTGACCGGCTCCGGCGCGAGCGCGACGCTGCGGCGGTCGCCGATCTCCACCGGCGCGCTGCCGCCGCGCTGCCAACGCTCACTGCACTGCCACACCTGTTCGCCGCTGGTGAGCCCGAGACGGCCGCAGCGCAGATGGTCGAGATGATGTTCAGCGGCTTCGACAGCTCCATGCTGCCCCACGTGATGCCGTGGCTCGAGCGGTTGCCGCCCGAGGTCGCGTCCGCCGACCCCAGACTGGCCCTGCTCCGGGCCTGGCACGCCGACTTATCAGGACGCAACCACGAGGCGCGCGCCCTGGTCGAGCCCACCTGGCGACGCCTCGTCGCCGACGGACGCGACGATGAGGCGATCGACCTCGGGCTACAGCTCGTCGGCTCGCTGCTCGC
>SKMG01000133.1 GCA_007121175.1 Trueperaceae bacterium
CGTCGCGGCGGTGCACGCCGGCTGGCGCGGCGCCGCAGCCGGCGTGGTGCCGGCCACGGTTGCCGCCCTGGCAGACGTCTTCGGCAGTGTGCCGTCCGACCTACGGGTGTGGTTCGGCGCGGCCATCCGAGGCCCGCGCTACCAGGTCGGTCCGGAGGTCGCCGCCGCCTTCGAGCGGGCCGGCGCGCCGCCGGCGGCGCTGTGGCCGGACCCCGACGAGCCCGGACGCTACCGCGCGGACGTCGCCGCGCTGGTGCGCGCGCAACTCGCGCGCCTGGGCGTCGCTCGGGAGCAGCTGCACGACTCAGGGGTCTGCACCAGCGCCGACCGGCGCTGCTACTCGCATCGCCGCGACCAGGGCCTGACCGGGCGTCACTGGGCCGCGATCCGGGTGGGCTCCGAGCCGTAGCCGATCGTTCGGTACACATGAGGCGGGCCGACGAGCGCTTCCCCCTCGCGGCACCGGCTACTCCGTGCGCGGGCGCTAGGATGGGGCGCATGCAACGACTGCTCGCGACGATGCGGCGGTTGCGGGGACCCGGCGGCTGTCCGTGGGACCAGCGCCAGACGCACGAGACGCTCCGCCCTTACCTGCTCGAGGAGGCCGCGGAGGCCGTCGATGCGCTGGCCAGCGGCGATCCGCGGGTCATGGCCGACGAGCTGGGCGATGTGCTGCTGCAAATCGCATTCCACGCCGTCATCGCCGAGGAGGAGGGCAGCTTCGGGTACGACGACGTCGAGACGGCCATCGTCGAGAAGCTGGTGCGTCGCCACCCCCACGTGTTCGAGGGCTTGACGGTCGACGGCGTCGAGGGGGTCTTGCACAACTGGAACCAGATCAAGTCCGCCGAACGGGAGGCGGTCGGCGCGGCGCCGCGCGGAGCCGCCGACGGCGTGCCACGTGCCCTACCGGCGCTCAGTCGGGCGGCGGGACTGGGTCGGGCGCTCGACTGGGAGCCTGACCGTACGCTGGCCACCCGGCCGCTCGCGGAGGCGGTCGCGACCGGCGACCGCGCCGCCTTCGGCGCCGCACTGCTGTGCCTGGCGCTGCTAGCGCAGAGGGCGGGGGTCGATCCCGAGTTGGCGCTGCGTGACGCGCTGACGGCCCGGTTGGAGGCTAGACCGTGAGGTCGGGGCGGGACCTCCGGTCGCTCGCCGCGCTGGCGTTGCGCAGCCGTGAGCCGCGCGCGCTCGAGCTCGCCGGCTTCGAGCGCGCCGCAATCTTGGTGCCGCTGCTCGACGCCGCGGACGGGCCCGCGCTGCTGTTCACCGTCCGGGCGCCGCACCTCACCCGCCACGGCGGCCAGATCGCTTTCCCCGGCGGCCGGGTGGAGGGCGACGAGGACGAGCTCCAAGCCGCCCTGCGGGAGGCGCACGAGGAGGTGGGTCTGGTGGTGCCGCCGAGCGCGATCGTCGGCCAGCTCGACGATCACCCCTCGCCGTTCGGCATCGTGGCGCGGCCGCTGGTGGCGTGCGTGCCCTGGCCTGCCCCGCTGCGCCTCGACGCGAGCGAGGTGAGCGAGACCTTCGTGGTCTCGTTGGCGGCCCTGCGGGCGGTCGAGCCGAAAGTCGAGGAGCGCCCGGGCCCCGGAGGACCACAGCGGCTCTACGGCTACGCCGTCGCCGGCCGACGTATCTGGGGCCTGACCGGGAACGTCGTCAAGGACCTGCTCGAACGGTTCGAAGCGGTCGAGGCGCCGACATGAGCAGCAAGCATCGGGAGTTACGCGTGCTGGTGGGGGCGACCAAGCGCCCCTTCGGGGCGGGGCCGCTGATCGAGTCGCTGCAGGCGGCGGGAGTCCCGACCGAAGTGGCGATCCGGGTGGTTCGTGATGTCGAGCGCGAGCTGCGCCAGCGGAGCCTGTGGATCGTCCGGATCGAGGACCTCGTCGAGCGCCTGGCGCGGCTGGTCGCGCTGCGGGTCGGGGAGGAGGCGGCCGACGCGCTGCGGAGCCAGACACCGCCGTATACCCCGCTCGAGATCGAGCACGACGGCGCCACCTGGCCGTTCGAGCGCGCCACGGTGGTCGATCGGCTCGAGAAGATCGGCCTGCCGTTCAAGGAAGCCAACCTCATGGCGGAGCACCTCGAACAGGGGCTGCGCGGCGACGGGTTGCGCCGGGTGGAGGAGCGTGAGCTCGCCAGGCGTCTGGCCATGCTCCTCGAGGCCCGGTACGGCCGCGATCTCAGGTTGCGCTTCGAGGCCACGGTCTCGCAACTGGCAGAGCCGACCGTCGTCGACGAGGGGGGCAGCCGGCGCGGGCTGCCGTTCTCGCGTGGCATCCTGACCCAGTCACTGATGGCGGTCGGCCTGGGTCCCGAGCGCTCGCACAACTTCGCGAAGCGCATCGAGGACGTGCTGTGGCGGCGGGGCGAGATGCGCGTGCCGCGGGAGGTGGTGCGGCGCGAGGTGCGCCGCTTGCTGATGGAGGAGGCGGGCGAGGAGTACGCCCGGCGCTACGAGATCATGCGTCGAGTGCGCTCGAGCGAGCGCCCCATCGTGATCGTGATCGGTGGCACCGCAGGCGTCGGGAAGTCGGTGCTGGCCGCGGAGCTGGCGTACCGGCTCGGGATCGCCCGGGTGGTGTCGACCGACAGCGTTCGGCAGGCGCTGCGTTCGCTGATCAGCGCGGAGCTCTCGCCGGTGCTGCACGCCTCGAGCTACGCCGCCTGGCGCGCGGAGCTGCTGCCGTCCGAGGTGGCCTCGGTGAAGCCGAAGCGCAAGCGTGTCTTGCGAGGCTTCCAGACGCAGGTGATGCAGCTCGCCACGGCGGTCGACGCGATCATCGACCGGCACGTGACCGAGGCGACCTCGCTGGTGATCGAGGGCATCCATCTCGTACCCGGCCTGTCGCCGCGCAAGCTCGCGGTCCAGGATGCGGTCGTCGTGCAGCTGATCATGTCGGTTGCCGACGCCGACGACCACCGCGAGAACTTCGGGCGGCGCGAGCAGAGCACGCTGATGCGCAGGCCGTCCGCTCGCTACCTCGAGCACTTCGCCGAGATCCGCATGCTGCAAGGCTTCCTCATCCAGCAGGCGGCGCGTGAGGGCGTCAGCGTGATCGACACGACTGCGACCGATAGGGCGGCCGATCGCACCGTCGAGGCCGTCCTCGACACCGTCAAAGCCGACCTCGAAGAGCCGAGCGTGGTGATGCCCCAGAGGGCGTGACGTGCCGGCTGGAACCACGGGACGCCGGAGCGAGTGTGGACGATGCCATCACCGCCTCACCTTGCTGGCACGTACACTCATCAGCGAGGTTTGAGCATGCAACCTGCGATCGAAACGCACGCCCTCACCAAACGCTACGGCTCACGGCCGGTCGTCCGCGAGCTGACCTTCGCGGTGAACCCAGGCGAGGTGTTCGCGCTCGTCGGCCCCAACGGGGCAGGCAAGACGACGGTGATCCGGTTGGTCTCGGGACTCGCCTTCCCGTCTTCGGGTTCGGTGCGCATGCTGGGCCACGATCCGCACGAGACACCCTCGGTGCGCAGGCGCCTCGGCGCCGTGGTCGAGGCGCCGGCGGCCTTCTACCCGTACCTCTCCGGTCGCTCGAACCTGGTGCTGCATGCCCGTCTGGCGGGTGGTGTGGCGAGCTCGCGGGTTCGCGAGGTCCTCGATCAGGTGGAGCTCGGTCACGCGGCCGACCGGAAGGTCGGCGTCTACAGTCTCGGCATGCGGCAGCGGCTCGGGGTGGCGGCCGCGCTGCTGACGCGTCCAGAGGTGCTGATCCTCGACGAGCCCGCCAGCGGCATGGATCCGCTCTCGCTCCACCTGGTCCACCGCGTGCTGCGCGACGCAGCTTCATCGGGCACCGCGGTACTGCTCTCCACGCATCACCTCGACGAGGTGGTGGCGTACTGCTCGCACGTCGGCATCATGGAAGACGGCGTGCTGATCGACCAGATCCCGCTACGGGACCGCGGCGCTCGCATGCGAGCGCTCGTCGACGACGTCCAGAGCGCACGCTTGACGCTCGCCGCGCAGCCGTGGGTCCGCGAGGTCTTCGTGCGTGGCCGCGACGTCGTGTTCACCCTCGAGCAGCCCGCGGCCATCGACAAGGTCGCGGGCTGCCTGGCCGGCGCGGGCGTGGCCTTACGCGAGCTCGGTGACGACTCCTTCGATCTCCGCTCGTACTACCGCGAGCGTGTCGAGGCGCAGCGCGCACGCAGGACGTCCGGCGACGGGCGCCCCCGGATCGCGCCGGGGCCACCGATCGTCGCCGAAGGCACAGCGGGCGTGGACGCATGAGCGCGCTGTTGGCGATGGAGCTCGGCAAGCTCGGTCGTCTCGCCAGCGTGCGCTTCAGTGCGCTCGTGCTGGTGCTGTTCCCCTTCCTCTGGGCCTATGCGCCGGGCATCTTCGACGTCTACGGGTTCTTCCTGGTATCGGGCTTCCAGGTGCCAGCACTCGCGCTGCTCTCGTCGATGGAGTTCTTGCTGCCCTTGCTGATCGCGATCACGTGTGCCGAGCTCATCGGCATCGAGATCAACAACGGCACCCTTCCGACGGTGCTGCTGCGGCCGGTCACGAGAGCGCAGTGGCTGCTCGCGAAGCTCCTGGTCGCGTCGGTCTACCCGTTCCTGGCGCTGGCCTTCTTCTTGCTGGCCTCGCTCGCCGCGGGCGCCTTCTTCGGCTTCGGCCCCTTCGTCGGCGGGACCGGTCTCGGACGCCAGGGTCTGCTCGGGGCCGGCACCATGGTGCCGCTGGAAGCCTGGCGCGAGGTGCTGCAGGCCTACCTCATCGCGGCGTACAGCCTCGTGCCGATCGGGCTGCTCGCGGTGCTGTTCGCGGTGATCCTCATGAACGCCGCTGGCGGCGCCCTGGCGACGCTGGCGACCTTGATCGTCATGCAGCTGCTGGTGGTGTTCCCGGGCGTGACGCCCTACCTGCTCACGACCCAGCTCGGTGCCTACGTCCACCCGGCATCACCGCTCGGCTGGGTGGTGGCCCTCATCGCGCTCTACTGCGCCGCCTTCGCTGCCGCGGCCGTTATCGTCTTCGAGCGCAAGGACTTCTAAGGGGCATTGCGGTCGATGATGCGCTGCATCCGCAGTCTGCTGCTGACGCTGGCTGCTACCCTGAGCGCCTCTGCCGCAGCGATCGCCTTCACGGTGCAGGTGATCGCAGTCTCTGACCAAGAGACGGCGTTGTCGATCTCACGCGATCTCTTGCGCGAAGGTTTCCCGACCTACGTGGTGCGGTCGACCGGCGCACAGGGCGACGTCTACCGCGTGCGGATCGGCGCGTTCGCGAATCGCAGCGCCGCGCTCCTCTACGCCGAGTCGATGAACGAGGTGGCCGGATCGCGCCCGGTGCCGGCGCTCGCCGAGGCCATCCCGGAGGGCATCATGCCGCTGGCACCGCGGTTGCTGTGGCACGGTAGCTGGGAAGGCGAGGACGTGCGGGTGATGCCGTGGCCTGGCGGCATCGCACTCCGGATCCAGCGCGGGGATCCGTTGCGCCAGGCTCTGTACCTGGTGTTCCAGGACGGTGAGGAGCGCCGTTTCGAGGCCTGGGACGCGCTGCCACTGGCAGCGCTGCCGGAGCCGGTGCGGCCCCCGGAGCTGGAGATCCCGCTGGTCGACCTGACCCAGCCGCGGCTAGACACGCGAGATACGGCACCGGCGGTGGACACCGACGCGCCGGAGCCGTTGGTCGTCCCGGAGGTCCCGGAGCTGCCGGCCGCGCCGGGCGAGTCGATCGCGACTGCGCCGGAGGACCTCGAGGGAACTGACGACCACGCGCTCGATGACCTCGACGCTGCCGAGGTGCCTGACGCGCCGGCGGGTCTTGATGCGCCCGCGCCGCCGGAGCCTGAGCCGCCGGCCGAGACCGGTCGCGGCGAGCCCGAGACGGACGAGCCGGCTGCTCCTGACCCGGAGCCGGAGGCTGAGGCTGGACCCGAGGCCGCCGAGCCTCCCGACGCGGCCGCGCCGCTCGAGCGTCTCGGTGTGGCGCTAGCCGACCCGGGAGGCGAGGAGCCCGAGGTCGGCCTCTTGCTGCTGCGCGACCGCTCGCTGTGGCCACCGGCGTGGGAGGCGGATCCCGAGGAGACTCGACAGACCTTCCGCAGCTCGTTGTTGGCCATCACGGCCCGCGAGCTCGGCATCTCCGAGGAGCAGGTCGATGCGCTGGCGTACCATCCTGGCGGCGAACTGCCGCCGTCGGTGGTGGTGCTGGACCTCAGCGACCGCAGCGCTCGCGACGCAGGCAGGATCGTGGCGCTCGGCGACCCGACGGCGGGCATGCGACCGTATGGCCCGCCGCAGCTGGTGCCCGACGCGGGCGGCTGGTCGTGGCCGACCTGGCCGGCCACGCGCGTTCGCCGCGACATCGCGCCGCCCGATCGGCTCGGGGGGCCCGACTGGGTCGTCGCGAGCGACGACGGCTTCCTGCGCCTCACGCTTGCCGATGGCACGAGCTGGCGCGCCGGCGTCGGCACGCCGCTGTGGAGCGACGGCCGGGCGGTGTTGTCGTGGGACGGCGAGCGGCTGTTGTTGTACGACTTCGTCGCTCGCTGAAGTGGAGCATCCGACCGGTCGGCACCGGCCGCTGCGGCCTCGGCGCAGCGTCCCGGGTGCCTAGGCTGGGACGTCGACCGGGAGCGGCGTCGGAGCGCCTTGCACGGCCAGCCATCGCTCGGCCGCCATCGCCGCGCGCGTGCCGGCGCCGACGCTGGTCGAGAGTTGCCGGTAGACCTCGTCGGACACGTCACCCGCTGCGAAGATCCCCTCTAGGCTGGTGTAGATCTCGTCGCGGACGTCGACGTAGCCGGAGTCGCGCAGCCGCACCACACCCTCGAGGTAGCTGGTGTTCGGCTCGTGACCGATGTAGATGAACACCCCGTCGGCTTCGAGGCTGCCGCCCTCGCCGGTCACCACGTCGCGCGTGCGGACGCCGATCACCTGATCGTCTTCGCCGAGCACTTCCTCGATGACGGTGTTCCACGCGAAGCGCATCTTGGGGTTGGCGAATGCTCGCGTCTGCGCGACCTTGTTGGCGCGGAGCTCTTCGCGTCGGTGGATCACGGTGACCGTGTCTGCGAACTTCGTGAGGAAGCCGCCCTCCTCGACCGCCGCGTCGCCGCCACCGACGACGACGACGCGCTTGCCGCGGTAGAAGAAGCCGTCGCAGGTGGCGCAGGTGGAGACGCCGCGGCCGTAGAACTCGTCCTCTCCAGGCACTCCGAGCCGCTTCGGCGTCGCGCCGCTCGCGATGATCACCGCCTTAGCGAGGTACTCGGTCTCGAAGCCGCGGACCAAGAAGCCTTCGGGGACGGGTTCGAGGCGCTGAACCTCGTCCATCACCACCCGCGCGCCGAACCTCTCGGCTTGCCTGAGCATCCGCTGCGCCAGTTCGGGTCCGGAGATCGGCTCGTCGAAGCCCGGGTAGTTCTCGACCTCTTCGGTCTGGGCGATCTGCCCACCGGGGAGGCCGCGCTCGAGGACGATGGTATCGAGCTGGCCACGACCGGTGTAGATGGCCGCCGTGAGTCCGGCGGGGCCGCCGCCGATGATGACGATGTCGCTCTGCACGCGTTCGGTGGACATGAGGCACTCCTTCTGGCGTTCGTATCGTAGCAGAGGCCGGGCTGCCGCTCCGGTCGCCGTCGATACCCGAGGAGGGTATCACAGGTCGCGCTTCTCACGTGGTCTTCATCACAATCGCCGCGACTCTGCGACCTTTGCCACGGATAACCTGCGGCGCGGATGATAACTTCATCATCGGAAGGGCGTGGGTTGGAGCGCGGTTGCGATCCCGACGGGTTGGGAGGCCCTGGGAACGACGCGCTCCGCGGGAGGAACGCAACCGTGGCTCGAAACGGCTGCGCGGCTCCGCCCCCGACGTGACGACGACGCCATGGACGAGCCGCTCAGCGCCGCAATGCCGACCGATCGAGCACGCCTCAAGGCGGTGCGCGAGCGGGTGCTGTCGGGCTTCCGCGACGCTGATAGCGGGAGCGACGAACTGGTGGCGGTGCTGCAGACGGTGCTCGCGGGCGAGAGCTTCAGCGTCAGCGATGTGCGCCGAATAGGCCAGCCGATCGTGTTCGTGAGCGACGGCTTCCAGGCGCTCACCGGCTTTCGTCGCGAGGAAGCCGTCGGGCGCGACCTGGGCTTCTTGATGCGCGCCGACACCGACCAGGACGAGGCTCGTGAGGTGCGTGAGGCGGTGCGCGAGGGTCGCGCTGCGACCGCCCTGGTGCGCTGCTACCGGCGCGATGGCAGCCTCTTCTGGAACGAGCAGCGACACTACCCCGTCAAGGACCCGCACGGCCGAGTCGCGCACCTCGTGGTCGTCCAGCGTGACGTCACCGAGTTGGTCCATGCCCGCAGCGCACACGAGGTGGCGCGTCAGCTCGCCTCGAGCCTCGGAGGCGAAGGTGCGTTCTTCAGCTACGGAGCGATCCTCGACGGCGACGGCGGCAGCCGCATCGGTTGGGCGCACGAGAGCGTCGCCGCCGTCCTCGGCTTCACGCCTGCCGAGCTGCACGAGCGTGAACTCCTCGAGCTGATCGTGCCCGAGGACCGCGAGGCCGCCCGTGCGCGCTTGCTGGCGCTCCGCGACGAAGGAGGCTCTCGGCGCGACCGCTACCGCATGCTGAACGCCGAGGGGCGCGTGCGGTGGGTCGAGGACTTCGCCGCCGTCTCATGGAGCGCCAAGGAGGCCGGGTTGGTCGCCATCCACGGTGTGGTGCGCGACGTGAGCGCCGAGCGCCTGAAGCGGCTCGAGGTCGGCGGAGTCGATGCCGTCACCGGGCTCCCCACCGTCGGCGTGCTCGTCGACCGGCTCGACCAGGCCATCCGACAGGCGCGACGCTACGGCGGTGTGGCGGGGCTGGTGGTCGTAGAACTCGACCACTTCGATTTCGTGCACCGGACCATGGACCCGCGGCGCGCCGAACGCCTGTTGCGCGAGGCGGCGCGGCGGCTCCAGCGGGCCTTGCGGCGCTCGGATACGCTCGCGCTGTTGCGCGAGAGCTGCTTCGCGGTGGTCCTGCCCGATCTCGCCGATGCCGAGGCCGCCGTGCCGGTGGTCGAGAAACTGCTCGCCTGGGTCGCGCGTCCCTTCGAAGACGGCAGCCTGCGCGTCGAGCTCTCAGCCAGCGCCGGCGTCGCGCTCGCGCCGGCAGACGGACGACGGCCCGAGGTGCTGCGCGAACGGGCCGAGTTCGCCTTGCAGCGCGCCCGTACGGCGGGCGGTTCTCGCTTCGCGTTCGCCGACGATGCGCTCGAGCGGGCCGCCGAGGCGAGGATCGACTTCGAGCGCGAGCTACGCCGTGCGTTCGCCGAGAACCAGTTGGTGCTCCACTACCAGCCGCGCATACGCTTCTCGGATGCGAGCACTCGAGCCGTGGAGGCGCTGGTGCGCTGGCGTCATCCCGAGCGCGGACTGCTGCTGCCAGACGAGTTCCTCGCAGGCCTCTACCGCGCCCGCATGGGCGACACGCTGTTCGAGTGGGTGCTGGAGCAGGCGGTCGCGCAGGCGGCGGCTTGGCGCGAGTGCGGCGACACCCGCCGGGTTTCGGTCAACGTCGGTCCCGAGACCCTCGTGCACCGAGAGTTCAGCCAGCTGGTCCGGTCGGCCTTGGAGCGTCATCAGCTGCACCCGGGCCTGCTCGAGCTCGAACTCCACGAGAACACCGGCGTGCTGGCGTTCGAAAGGGGGGTCGACCAGCTCACGGCGGTTCGCCGTCACGGCGTCACGGTGGCCTTGGACGACTTCGGAACCGCTGCGACCAACCTGACGCAGCTGCGTCTCCTGCCGGTCGATACGCTGAAGATCGACCGCTCCTTCGTGGCTCGCGTCGGCGACGGTGCGGACCCGGGCGACGTCGAACTGCTGCGCGCAATGGTGGGTATCGGGCATGGGCTCGGCCTCTGCGTCGTCGCCGAGGGCATCGAGACCACCGTTCAGCGCGAGCGGGTGCAGGCGATGGACGTCGACGAGGGGCAGGGCTTCCTGTTCAGCCACGCCGTGCCCGCCGAGCTGATCGACGCCGCCACCGCGGCTCCGCCGAGCGTGCTGCGCTCGCTCTCCGTTCCGATCCGCTCCCGGCCCGTGCAGGCGTCCTGAGGTACGCTCTCCTCGGAGGGAGCCTGCATGCCCGATCTGGGAGCGAACCCGCTGTGCTCGCGTGCAGAGCGCATCGCCTTCGGCAATGTCACGCCCGAGCACGTCGCGAGCGCCATCGAGCACGGCGTCGCCGAAGCCGACGAGGCGTTCGGTGCACTGCTGGAACAGCCGGGGAGACGGAGTTACGCCAACACTGTCGAGCCGCTCGACGCCCTGCTCGAGCGCGTCTCGCGCGTCTACGGGTACGCCCGTCACCTGACCAACGTGCGCTCGACACCGGAGCTGCGCGTCGCCTTCGCACGCGTCGAACCGCTCTACAAGGGCTTCTGTTCGCGCGTGGCGGCGCATCCGGGCCTCTACCGGGCGCTACGGGC
>SKMG01000366.1 GCA_007121175.1 Trueperaceae bacterium
AGACTCGAGAGCACCATCGGTGTCGCCGCGAGCACGTCGATGGGGTCGAGCCGTCCCAGCCGCTCGAGGATGCGCTCTAGGTATGCGTCCACGCGTGCCACCGTACCAGCGCGGCGTCGGGCGTAGCATCAGGCATGCACAGGCCCGCTGATGTACCCGAAGTCGACCCGCACGAGGCCGCTGCCGCCATCGAGAACGGCGCGTACCACGTCGACGTGCGCGAGCCCGACGAGCTCAGCGTCAAGCGCATCCCCGGGGCACACAACCTGCCGCTGTCGCGCTTCTTGGAGACGTACCAGGCGACGCTGCCCACGGATCGGCAGGTCGTGGTCAGCTGCCGCAGCGGCGCGCGCTCGGGACGCGTGACGGCCTTCTTACGGGAGCACGACTACGACGCTGTCAACCTAGGCGGCGGCATCCTCGCGTGGGAGGAGCACGGGCTCCCGGTCGAGGAGGGCTGATCGCGCTATCGACCGAGACGCGGCCCGTGCACCGGCGCCCGCGCTCAGCGGGCGGCCACGAACACCAAGAGGTTCTGGCCTCGGTCCAGCAGCGTGTACCAGAGCCCGGGGGCGATGCCGAGCACGATCGTGCCGATCACCGCGATGGCGATGGCGGCGCCGACGGGTCGCGAGCGGCTGGGCTGCGTGCGCACCGCACCGCTCGGCTCGCGGAAGTACATCGCCACCACCACGCGCGCGTAGTACACCACGGCGACGATGCTCATGAGGATCGCCAGCGCTGCGAGGAAGCCGTGGCCGGTACCGAAGGCGCCCTGGATCACCAGCACCTTGCCGATGAAGCCCGCGAAGGGCGGGATGCCGGCCAGGCTCAACAGGCACACCGCCATCGCCGCGGCGAGCCAGGGACGGCTGCGCGCCAACCCTGCGAAGCGGTCGATGCCGTCGCCGCGGTCGTCGTCGTCCATGACCTGCGTGAGGGCCGCGAAGACACCGGCGTTCATGAGCGTGTAGGCCGCTAAGTAGAAGCCCGCGGCGGCCATGCCCCGATCACCGGCCGCGAGCACCGCCAGCCCGAGGTAGCCCGCGTGCGCGACCGCGGAGTACGACAGCATGCGCTTCACACCGGGCTGCAACAGCGCCCCGAGGTTGCCGACGATCAGCGTCGCCCCGACCAGCACCACCAGCACGCCCGGCAACAGACCTCCGAAGACGCCGGGCTCGAGGCTGGCGAACACCGTCGCGGCGATGCGCAGCAGCGCCCCGAAGGCGGCCGTCTTCACGACCACCGACATGAAGGTCGTGACCGGCGTGGGCGCGCCGGTGTAGACGTCGGGCGCCCACTGGTGGAACGGTGCGAGCGCGACCTTGAAGCCGAGCCCGGCGAGCAGGAAGGCCCCTCCGAGCAGGGCGACGAGGTTCGCCTCGAAGCCGCTGGCCGAGAACGCCGCCATCAGGTTGGCGTAGTCGAAGTGGCCGCCGGCTCCGTAGGTCAGGGCGATGCCGTAGATGAACAAGGCCGAGGCGAAGGCGCCGAGCAGGAAGTACTTCAGGCCCGCCTCCTGGCTCTGACGGAGGTCGGAGCGCCAGGCAGCGAGGACGTACACCGGCAGCGACAGGATCTCGAGCCCGAGCAAGAGCGTGATCAGGTCGCCGGCCGAGACCATCACCACCCCGCCCGTGGCCGATAGCAGCAGCAAGGGGAAGTACTCGGGATGGTCGAGCCGCATCCTCTCGAGGGTGCCCTGGCCCACCAGCACCGCCAGCGCGGTGCCGAGCAGGATCACCAGGGTCAGCGCGCTGGCGTGCGCGTCGGCCAGGTAGCGCAGGCCGAAGCCCGACTCGGCCACCCCGTGCTGGGCCTCCATCAGCAGGTGGAACGCGAAGACCGCCGCTCCGGCGATGCCGGTCAGCGCCACCCCCGCCAAGAAGCCGCGGTCTTGCTGGAAGACCGCCAGCAGCAGCGTGAGCAAGGCGAAGCCGAACAGGATCAGCGCCGGGGCGAGGACCGACCAGACGATGAAGCCCTCGGGCACGGTCATCGCTCCACCTCCTCGAACGCTGCGAGCGGCTCGTTGACAGCGGCCCCCTCGAACGCCGCGAGCGCCTCGGTGACAGCGGGGGCCTCGAACGCTGCGAGCGGCTCGGCGCGAGCCGCCGCCTGCTGCACCTGCCTGACGGTGACCGAGGCGTCGGCCTGGAAAGCGCGCAACGGCGGGGCCGGCGCCAGACCCAGCCAGAGGGTGCCGGCGACGATCGGGGCGAGCACCACCACCTCGAGCGGCCGCAGGTCGACCACCGGGGTCGGCTCCGGCCCCTGGTAGAGGCGCTGGTAGAGGTTGACGCCGTACACGCCGGCGGCGATCACGGCGACCAGCGCCAGCACGCCGGCGGCGCTGCTGGCCTGGAAGGCCCCCAGGAGCGCCAGGAACTCGCCGGGGAAGTTCGCGAGGCCGGGCACCCCGATGCTGGCGAAGAGCACCAACAGCGTCGTCGCTGCCAGGGCGGGGGCGGAGGACGCCAGACCACCGTACGAGTCGGCATCGAAGGAGCCGCGGCGCGCGTGCAGCATGCCCGAGATCAGGAACATGCCGCCGGTGGTGACCATCTGCGCGGCCAGCAGGTACATGGCGCCCGAGAGGCCTGCTAGGTGCAACCCGAACAGGCCTACCGCCACCAGCCCCATGTGCGACAGCGAGGCGTAGGCCAAGAGCCGCTTCAGGTGATGCTGGCGGGCCGCGATCACCGCCGCGTAGGCGGCCGTGAAGGCGCCCAGCGCCAACAGCCAGGGCGCGGCCTGGACGGCGCCTTCGGGCAGGAGCGGCAGCGCCCAGGCGAACATGCCGAAGCCGCCGACCTTGTAGAGCGCGCCGGCGACGTCGGCGGCCCCAGATGGGTGGTTCTGCTCATGGAAGTCCACCAGCCAGTGGTGGACCGGGAACAGCGGCAGCTTGACCGCGAACGCCAGCGCGAAGCCGGCGAACAGCCAGGTCTGGGTGAGGACGTCGAGGGTCTCGCTGGCCGCGAGCAGGTCGACGAACAGGTAGCTCTCGGCTCCGGACAGAGGCCGGATCGCAGCCACGCTGAGCAGCATCGCGAACGACCCGGCGACCGCGTAGAGCAGGTACTTGAGCGTCGCCTGACGCCGTTGGGTCCCGCCCCAGCCCGCCAGCATCGCCAGCGACGGCAGCAGCGTGAACTCCCAGAAGACGTAGAACAGCACCAGGTCACGCGCCAGGAAGAGGCCCATGAGCCCGCCCCACATCGCGAACAGCGCCGACAGGAAGCGGTTCGGGTTCACCTCGACGCGCAGCGATGCCCACAGCGCCGTCGGCAGCATGACCAGGCTGGCGACCAGCGCCAGGATGCCGCCGGCGTAGTTCGGGTCGAGCGCGAGGTAGGCGCCGAAGCCCGGGATCCACGGTGTGAGGAGACCGGCGCTCCCCGGCAGCAGCGTGGCGGTCACGAAGGTGATGAGCGCGCCGACGAGCGCGATGCCCCGCACCGCCACCGGGGTGCGCACGAAGAGCAGCACGACCGCGGTGACCAGGGGCAGCAGGATCAGCAGCAGCGAGATCATGAGCGCACCACCGCGAGCAGCACCACGAACACGATCGCGACCATCCCGACGAACATCGTGAGCGCGTAGTCGCGCACGAAGCCGGTCTGCCAGAGGGTGATGCCGCGGGCCAACCAGCCGGTGGTGGTCACGCTCGCGGCCAGGCCGCGGTCGAGGACGTCACGGTCGAGGACCGCCAGCGCCGCCGAGGTCCCCTCGGCCGGTGCCACCGCGGCGTTGCGGTAGAGCGTGTCGAAGCCGGCGCCGCTGCGGGCGAAGGCGGCCAGGCGCCCGCTTCCCAGGCGGGAGACCGGCACCCCGCGCTGCACCATGTAGAGCCACCACGACATCGCGAGCCCGATCAGGCTGGCGAGCACCGCGACGCCGACGAGCAGCCACTCGATCCACAGCGGCGGGAAGGCGAACGGCGCGGTGCCGGTGACCGGCTCCAGGTAGGGAGCGATCCAGTTGGGGAAGGCGAACGCCGGCAGGCCGATGTAGCCGACGACCACGGTGGCCGCAGCCAGGACGACGAGCGGGATGGTCATTACCCGAGGCGACTCGTGCACGCGTCCGCGCGCCTCGACCGAGAGACGCGGCTCGCCCTCGAACACCACCAAGTACCAGCGCCCCATGTACAGGGCGGTGAGCGTCGCCGAGAGCAGCAGCACGCCGTAGAGCAGCGGCGCCCCGTATCCGGCCAGCAACGTCGAGGCGAAGGTGTGCAGGAGGATCGCGTCCTTGCTGAAGAAGCCCGCCAACAGCGGCACCCCCGCGATCGCCAGGGTGCCGATGAGGGCCGTGATCGCGGTCGTCGGCATGAAGCGGCGCAGCCCGCCCATGCGGCGCACGTCCTGTTCGCCGCCCAAGGCGTGGATGACGCTGCCGGCGGACAAGAACAACAGCGCCTTGAAGCTCGCGTGGGTCAACACGTGGAAGATGCCGACCCAGTATGCACCGACGCCCACCGCCACGAACATGAAGCCGAGCTGGCTGATGGTGGAGTAGGCCAGGATCCGCTTGATGTCGGTCTGCGCCAACGCCACGATCGCGGCGAGCAGCGCGGTGAGGCCTCCAACCCAGGCGACCACCGCCGAGGCGTCGGGGCTCTGCGCGAAGAGCGGCGCACTGCGAGCAACCAGGTAGACGCCGGCGGTGACCATGGTCGCCGCGTGGATGAGCGCCGAGACCGGCGTCGGGCCGGCCATCGCGTCCGGTAGCCACACCTGCAGTGGGAGCTGCGCACTCTTGCCGGCCGCGGCCACCATCAGCAGCACTCCGATGCCGGTCAGAGCCCCCGCGCCGAAGGCGAACGTGCTCGCCGCGGCGCCGATGTCGGCGATCTGGAGCGTGCCGAAGGTGCGGTACATCAGGAACATCGCCAGCAGGAAGCCGGTGTCGCCGATACGGTTGACGATGTAGGCCTTCCTGGCCGCGTCGGGATTGCGCTTCTGCCGGTACCAGAAGCCGATGAGCAGGAACGAGCAGACGCCGACGCCCTCCCAGCCCACGAACATGAGCAGGTACGAGTCGGCCATCACCAGCACCAGCATCGCGGCTATGAACAGGTTCAGGGCGGAGAAGTAGCGCGCGTAGCCGTCGTCGCCGTGCATGTAGCCCAGCGAGTAGAGGTGGATCAGCGCCCCCACACCGGTGATCATCAGCATCATCAGGAGCGACAGCTGATCGAGGTGGAAACCGAGCGCGAGGTCGAGCCCAGCGACCGGCAGGTAGTCCCACAGGCGGACCGCCACGCCTACCTCGCGGCGCCCGAAGGTGGCGAAGGCGAGCAGCGAGAGCACGAAGCCGAGCGCGACCGCGGCGGTCGCGAGGTACCCGGGCCACGGCTCGCGCAGCCTGCGTCCGAACAGGCCGTTGACGACGGCACCGAGCAGCGCGATGAAAGGCGCCAGTGCCGCCCAGGAGACCGGGTCGCCGGTCACAGCCGCACCTCTGCCAAGGCGTTGACGTCCGTGCTGGCGCGGTTGCGGAAGATCGCCACCAGGATGCCCAGACCGATGGCGACCTCGGCCGCCGCAACGGACAGGATGATGAAGACGGCCGTCTGGCCGCTGATGCCTGTGAGCGCCCCGGTGCCGGCCCAGTGGTAGGCGTAGGCGACCAGGGCGAGATTGGCGGCGTTCAGCATGAGCTCGACCGACAAGAAGATCATGATGGCGCTGCGCCGGGTGAGCACGCCGACCGCTCCGATGCTGAACAGCACGCCGGAGAGCGCGACGTAGGCTTCGGTGGGCACCACCTCAGCGGCCCCCCGCCTCGACCACCTCAGGCGAGCCGGGCCGACCCCGTCGCTCCTTCAGCCCGGCCTCTCTCGCCTCGGCGGAGATGGCGCCGGCGGACGGCGGCTGCGGACGCTGGACCAGCGCCACGGCACCGACCATGGCCGTGAGCAGCAGCACGCCGACCAGCTGGAACGCCAGCATGAAATCGACGAAGAGCACCTCGGCGATCAGCCCCGCGTTGCCGCCTCGAAGCGCCGCTCTCGCCAGGGCGGGGTCGGGTATTTGGCGCGGGTCGGCCAAGGCACCGACGATGAGGCCCGCCGCAGCCAACACGCCGACACCGTACGCCAGCCAGCGGAGCCACGGTCGGGCGCCCGCGTGCTGCTCCTCGACGTTGAGCAGCATGATCACGAACAGGAACAGCACCATGATGGCGCCGGCGTAGACGATCACCTGGATCGCGGCGAGGAAGTGAGCCTGCAGCGTCACGAAAAAGACCGCCAGCGTCAGCAGCGTGCCGACGAGCGCCAGCGCGGCGTGGATCGGCTGCCTGAGGAGCACCACGCCCAGCGCGCCGACGACGCTCACTGCCGCGAGGAGCGCGAAGGTGACCATCAGTAGTCCACGCCCTCCAGCTCGGGTCGGGACGGTGCCTCGAAGCCGATATGGACGTCGACGCCCTTGGCCGCCGCTTCGCGCCGCTGCCACTTGCCGCCCCTCACGCCCACCAGCATGTCTTCCTTGCGGTAGACGAAGTCCTGGTAGCGGAAGTCCGCGAGCTCGAACTCGTGGCCGAGCACCACCGCGCCGGTCGGGCAGGCCTCCTCGCAGAAGCCGCAGAAGATGCAGCGCAGCATGTTGATCTCGTAGATCGAGGCGTAGCGCTCGCCGGCCGACACGGGATGCTCCGGGTCGTTCTCGGCGGCCTCGACGTAGATCGCGTAGGCCGGGCAGGCCGCCGCGCAGAGGCTACAACCGATGCACTTCTCGAGCCCGGTGTCGGGGTGCCTGAGCAGGTGGTGACGACCGCGGAACCGCGCCTTGATCTGCACCGGCTCGTCGGGATACTGGACGGTCACGGGCTTCTTGAACAGGTGCCCGAGCGTGACACCCATGCCCTTGGCGATGTCAAGGACGCTCACGATGGCCCTCCTCGCTGGGTCGCGGCGTACGCGCTAGAGCACAAACGCGATCACCGCCCCGGTCAACAGCGTCGCAGCGAGCGCCACCTCGAAGAGGTAGAGCCAGCCGAAGCGCATGAGCTGGTCGTAGCGGAAGCGCGGCAACGAGGCGCGCAACCAGATGAAGAGGAACATGAAGATCGCCATCTTGAGCACCAGCCAGACGATCGGCCACTCGCTGCTGCCCGGGATCAACCGCTCCACGACGGCCGGGCCGCGGTAGCCGCCCAGGAAGAGCGTGCTGATGAAGGCGGCCGCCGTCATCATGTTGACGTACTCCGCCATCTGGTAGAGCGCCCACTTGATGCTGGAGTACTCGGTCATGTAGCCCGCGACGATCTCCTGCTCGGCCTCCGGCAGGTCGAACGGCGTACGGTTGACCTCCGCGATCGCCGAGATCACGAAGGCGACGAAGGCGATCGCGAGCGGTGGCCAGAGCCAGGGGCTCACCGTCCACACGCCGAACTCGACGATCTCGCGCAGGTTGAGGGTGCCGGCGATCATGATCACCGACAGCACCGAGAGCCCGAGGCCCAGCTCGTAGGAGATGATCTGCGCCGAGGACCTGAGCGAGCCGAGCAGGGCGTACTTGCTGTTCGACGCCCAGCCGCCCAGGAAGATCCCGTACACGCCGACCGAGGTCACCGCCAGGATGTAGAGCACGCCGATGTCGAGGTCGACCACCCAGGGATTCAACCCGAACAGGCTCCCGGCTGGGCCGCCGGGGATGGCGCCGAAGGCAGAGAGCGCGAAGACGATCGAGATCGTCGGCGCCAGCACGTACACGACCTTGTCGGCGTTCGTCACGATGATGTCTTCCTTGAAGACCGACTTGATGGCGTCTGCCATCGGCTGCAGCAGGCCGAAGGGGCCGGTCCGGTTGGGTCCGCGGCGGTGCTGCATGCGGCCGAGCAGACGCCGCTCGATGAGCGTCATGTAGGCGAACGCCCCGAGCAGCAACAGGCACAGCACCAGCGCCTTGATGAAGGTGACCCACAGCGGATCCATCACGCCACCTCGAGGGCGCGGCGCTGCACGACCAGCTCAGCGAGCGCCACCTCGGCTCGACCCACCGGAGCGTCGGGCGTGGCCGGCACCAGGCAGGCACCGCGCGGCACGCCGTCATCCAGCACCACCCGCAGCTGCCGGGGCGCCCCGTCGACCGGCACGCTCACCTCGTCACCCGCATCCAGGCCGTGCTCGGCGGCGTCGGCCGAGTGCAGCCGCAGCGCGAGGTCGCCGAGCGCAGCGCGGAGCCCCGGATTGCGCCCCAGGTACTCCGGCCGCACCATCGTCGGAACCCGCAGCGAGCTGCCGGTGGCCTCGGCGAGCGGCGCGACGCTCACCGCGGAGCGGCGGCGCGGTACGTCGTAGAGCATGCCGAACCGGTCGAGGTCGGCCGGCTCGAAGCCGAGCTCCTTGCGGAGCACCCGCCGGGCGGAGCGGACACTGCGCCCCTCGAGCCGCTTGCCGAAGGCCAGACCGAGCGCCTTGACCACGCCCGTGAAGTCCTCGGCCTCGCCGGCGTCGACCGGGGCGGCGCGAACCGGCAGGAAGCGCCCTTCGAGGCTGACCACCGTGCCGGACTTCTCATAGCCGCTCTTACCGGGGAGGACCACGTGCGCCAGCCGCGCGGTCTGGGTCAGGAACATGTCGTGCACGACCAGCAGCTCGCAGCTCGCGAGCCGTTCGGCCACCGCAGGGTCGGTCGCAGGGTCGAGGCCAGACAGCAGCAGCGCCTTGGCACCGCCCGCGAGCATGCCGCGGTAGTCGTAACGCGCGTGGCTCGGCAGCACTTGGGTCAGCTCGAGTCCCCGGCCGTTGGCCATCGGCGGCAGCAGGAGCTGCAACGCGCCCATCGCCTTGGTCAGCGCGGCCGCCGCCTCGGTGGCCGTGGCGCTCGACAGCACGAAGCCGCCGGCCACCAGGACCGACTTCTTCGCGGCTCGCCAACTGCGGGCGAGCTCCGTCGCGTCGGCGGCGCTCATGCCCAGCGCCGCCTCGTCGGCCGGACCGCCGCTGACGACCTCGGCCATCGCCCGCAGCCAGGCGGCCTCTCCCCCGACGGGAATGGTGAGGGCGCGGCCGGCGTGCTTCATGAGGTCGACCCGGTAGGGACAGACGACCGTGAGCCGCTCACGCGCACGCGGCATGCGCTCCTTGAGGCGCAGGTCGGCGATGGGCACCCCGTGCGGCAGCAGCGCCGGCGGCGGCACGCCCTTGAGCGCGTCCTTGATGCGCAGGTCGAGCGCCGGCATCTCCTCGGTCACGTCGCCGAGCACGAGGATCGCGTCGGCGGTGGCGAGGTCCTGGAGCGTACCGCCGTGGGCCGGCACCAGCGACGGACCAAAGCGCGGCGCGTGGTCGACCTGGCCGGTACCTACGTGCTCGGCCAGCGCGCGCGCCGCGACGCCCTCCTCGAGGGTGGCGTCGGCCCTGATCGCGATGCCGACGTCCTTGCCCGACAGGCCGGCGAGGCGCTCGGTGATGAACGCCGCGGCTTCATCCCAGCTCACCTCGGTGAAGCCGTCGCCGGAGCGCAAGAGCGGCCGGCCCAGCCGCTCGGGGTCCGCGGCGTACTCATGACCGAAGCGGATGCCGTCATCGATCCAGGACTTGTTGACCTCGGGGTGGAGGCCGCTGCGGATGCGCTCGATGCGTCCGGTGCGCGCGTCGACGACGATGGCGGAGCCGGAGGCGTCGTCGAGGCTGGTCGTGGGCGTGTGGTCGTACTCCCAGTTGCGGCCACGGAAGCGGCTCGTAGCGTCGAGCAGCGCGCCGACTGGGCAGATGTCGGTGATGTTACCGCTGAAGTTGCTGGGCAGGCCGGCCTCGAGCGTGCCGATGTAGGTGTGCCCGCCGCGCTCGATGAAGTCGAGCACCTCGTCGCCCGGCACCTCCTCGAAGTAGCGCACGCAGCGCTTGCAGTGGATGCAGCGCTCGCGATCGAGGGTGATCAAGCGGCTCAAGGGGTGGTGCTTCTCCTGCTGCCGCTTGTCGAACACGAAGCGCGTGCGCCCCGTGCCGTACTCGTAGGCTCGGTCCTGCAGCTCGCAAGCGCCGCCCTTGTCGCACACCGGGCAGTCGAGCGGGTGGTTGATGAGGGTGAACTCGATCATCCCGTTCTGGGCGTCCTTGACTTCCTTGGAGAGGGTATCGATCACCATCCCCTCCATCACGACGGTGGTGCAGGTCGCCATCATCGTCGGGAAGAAGAAGATCTTCGGCTCGCCGGTCGCCTCGTCGAGCATCCAGCTGCCGTCGCGGTCCTTGCGCGGGGCGCCGATGCGCGCTAGACACATTCGGCACGCCCCGATCGGCGACATGTACTCCTGCGAGCAGAAGTAAGGAACGTCGTAGCCCGCGGCGAACACCGCGTCGATGGCCGAGGTGCCGTGAGCAAGGTCGAGCTCGGTGCCGTTGACGACGACCTTCATTCGGCCCACGCCCGTCGCCGCGGGTACAACGAGCTGCCGGTGTCGGCGAGGTG
>SKMG01000196.1 GCA_007121175.1 Trueperaceae bacterium
GGCTGCGCTCACGGTCTTCGACCGGTTCCGGCGCCTGCTCGGAGAAGAGGTGGGCGTCGAACCCGAAGGCGAGACCGTGCGCCTCGCGGCGGCGATCCGGGCCGGCAGCGACAGCGCTACCTCTGGACCGGCAAGCGGCCGCGCCGCTTCCTACCGCGAGCCTGGATCGCGCGGGGCACCGGTGATCCCGCGCCAATCGACCCGGCTCCTCGGCCGCGAACGCGAGCTGACCGAGCTGACGGCCCTCCTCCTCGATGACGACTGCCAGCTGCTCACGATCGTCGGACCGGGGGGCGTTGGCAAGACCAGGCTCGCGATCGAGCTCGCCTCTCGCGTCGGACCGCGCTACGCACACGGGGCGCGGTTCGTCGACCTCGCAGCAACGGACGGAGCCGAGGCGGTGTTCGCGGCGGTGAGCGCCGCGGTCGGCGCGGAAGCGCGTCCTGGGACTGACGCTGTACGGTCCCTGGCCGAGCACTTGCAGGACGCTGCGGTGCTGCTCGTGCTCGACAACGTCGAGCAGGTGACGGAGGCGGCTCTCGAGCTCGTCACGGAGCTCGTGGCGCGAGCGCCGGGCGTGACGATCGTGACCACCTCACGGGTACGGCTCGGCTTCCGTGGGGAGCGCGTGTTCGATCTCACCGGACTGCCCGCCCGAGCGAGGGCCGATGGCTCGCCGTCCGAGGCCGTGACCCTCTTCTGCCGAGCGGCGCTGCACATCCGCCCCCACGCCGACTTCACGCCTGGCGAACTGCGGCACGTCCAACGAATCTGCGAGCTCGTCGGAGGGCTGCCGCTCGCCATCGAGCTCGCCGCTACCTGGCTGCGGATCTTGAGCGTTGCCGAGATCGAGGCTGAGCTCGCATCCGGTTCCGAGTTGCTGGGCGCGGTCAACGGCGGAGCGCCGTGGCGGCACGCCGGCATGCGGGCCGTCTTCGACCACTCGTGGTCGTTGCTGCGGCCTCGCGAGCAGCAGGGGCTACGGGCGCTCTCGGTCTTTCGCGGCGGTTGGACGCGCGAGGCGGGCGCGGCGGTCGCGGACGCGGGCCTGCCGGTGCACCTGGCGCTGCGCGATGCGTCGCTGCTCTCGCGCGACGCCGCCGGGCGCTTCGCCTGGCACCCGCTGGTCGGGCAATATGCTGGCGAGCGGGCCGATGAACGCCCTGCAGAGCGCGACGCCGCTCACGATCGGCACGCACGGTACTACGCACGACTCCTCGCCGAGCGGCACTCCGCCTGGATCGGCGCCGAGGGCGCCAACCGACTCGCGGAGGTCGAGGCCGAGGTGGCCAACATCGAGACAGCCTGCCGCCGTGCGCTCACAGAGAGGGACGTCGACGTACTGGCCGAAGCGCTCCAAGGCCTCCACTGGTTGATCATCGCGAGCGCCCATGTCGGGCTGTTCGCTCAACTGGCCGGTGAGATCGCAGCGGTCGCCGAGCCGCGCAGCCTGCTGCGCTGCCGGGCCGTCGTCTGCCTCGGCGCGGCGGCGACGTGGCGCGGCGTCGGCACCGTCGACGATGCCATGCTCGCGGACCTCGAGGAGGCCGTCGAGGAGCTCAAGCGCCACGACATGAAGATGGACGCGGCTTACGCGCACCGCTTCCTGGGCATGGCCTACCTCCGGTTGGGGCGGGTCGCCGAGGCTCGCGCGGTGTGGAAGCGCGCCAAGGCGCTGCACCGGGCGCTCGGCGACGCCGAGGGGGTGACGATGATGCTCAACAACCTCGGTGACACCGCGCCCAGCGTCGAGGAGGCGGTCGCCGAGCTCCGCGCGGCCGCCGAGTACGGGCTCGAGAACGGCGCGCTGTTCCCGGCGGCGCTGGCATTCAGTGGGCTCGGACGGACACTCGTCCGGCGCCACGGCGCGTCGCGGGAGGCCATCGCGGCCATCGAGCAAGCCGTCGACCTGACGATGCGGACGGGGTTTCCTCACGTCGAGCAGCTCGGACGCCGGCTGCTGACCGAGGCGCTGGCCGCGAGCGGTGACCTCGCGGCCGCGCGGGCGGCGATCGACCAGGCGTCGGCTCGCTGCGATGCTACCGGTGAGCAAGCACTTCCTGACCTGCTCGCCGCGCGGGCACTCCAGGCCTGGGTCGGCTGGCTCGCCGGGGACGCGACTGTTGCGCACGAAGCCGCACTCGCGGCGCTCACACCTCAGAGCGACCTGCGGGCCGTGGCGCCAAGGCCGCCGCCCGCCAGCGAGGCGTTGGCGCGCCTCGTGCTGGCACGCCTCGCGCTCGAACGGGGCGACACCGATGCAGCCGCCGGCGAGCTGTCGCGGGCTCGCTCGGCGCGCGCGCGGATCAACGCGGGTCCGGGGACCTGGCACGACGCGCAGGCCAAGGATCCCGACGCGCTTGCCTCGACGCGGCTCTTGGCCGCCGAGTGCGATTGCGCCCTGGCTTCCTCGCGTCGCGACGACGCCCGCGCCGCTGCGGCCGAGGCACTCCGGATCGCCGCGCGCAGCGAGCAGGAGCCGGCGGGCCCATCTTCGACAGCTTCTAGGCACAGATTCGGCATGCTTGCGCCGTGCCTGACGGTGTTCGTCGGGTGTGAGAATGCCTTGGGGTAGTGTGACTAGGTCTTGGCGGGCTTGGGCAGGCCGAGGAAGCGCTTGGGTGGCTTGAGCTGTAGCGCGTCCAGCACGTTCTTCACGGGCTTGGTGAGGGTGCTGCTCTGGGTGATGACGCCGTGCTGGGTGCGGTGCTGACCGGCCATCAA
>SKMG01000336.1 GCA_007121175.1 Trueperaceae bacterium
CTCGCGACGGCCCCGTCGCGCGACTGCAGTCGGCTGTCGCCTCCGGCGTGGCGGTCGGACACCTCCTGTTGCGGTGGGGTACCTGGACTGCCTCGGAGTCGACGATCCGGGCGTTGCTCAACGATCTGACGCTCGGCAAGGACATCGATCAGGCGCGCCTCCCGTTCGCGGCCATCGCGACGGATCTCTGCACCGAACGGCGCTGTGTCATCGACCGCGGCAACGCGGCCGATGCGATCTACGCCAGCTCCGCGCTGGCCGGCATCCTGCCGCCGCACCGGCAGGGTGACGCGCTGCTGGTCGACGGCGTGTACGCTGACGGCGCTCCAGTCGACGTCGCACGCGCCATGGAGGTCGACGCGGTCGTTGCCGTCGACGTCAGCCAGCGCCGGGCGGCAGCGCCGCCGCGCAACGGTCTGCAGACGCTGGCTCGGGCCATGGAGATCGTCCACCGCCAGGGCTCGCGTGCGCGCTTCGGTGAGGCCGACTTGGTGCTGGCGCCGGCCTTCGGGCGCCAGATCGCGTCGCTGGACTTCGGCCACCACCGCGGTTGCATCGCCGCCGGTGCGCGCAGCGTGCTGGCGGGCCGAGGAGCCTTGGCCGAGCTGCTCGAGCCGCGCCAGCCGAGTGTGCCCTCGGCGAACGTGGCCGCGCCCGAGGTACGGCCTTGGCAGCGAGGTTGACGCACAGCTCGGCGCCACACCGTATCCTGGGCCGGAGCGTTCCATCGCCACCGGGGTGGCGGCGTGGCGCTCAGCGTTCGCTCGCGACGCCGCGACGCACGTCGACGTGGTGGACTGGTCGTGGTGCCCTCGGCCCGCGCCGGGGCCAGGCCGAGCCGGACTGCCGGCGAGTATCTCCCGGGGCTACCCGGAGTGAAGGATATCGATGACCGACACGCTCGCTCGCTCACCACTCGACGGCTCCTCGCCGCTACCGACGATCATCCAGGGCGGCATGGGCGTCGCCGTGTCGAACTGGTGCCTCGCCCGCGCGGTCGCGTCGTACGGCCAGCTCGGAGTGATCTCCGGTACCGGGATCGACACCGTGCTGGTGCGGCGGCTCCAGGACGGCGATCCGGGCGGCCACCTGCGACGGGCCATCGCGCACTTCCCGTTCACCGACGTCGGGAAGGAGGCCCTGCGGCGCTACTTCGTCCCCGAGGGACTCCCGAGCTCGCAGCCCTACGCACGGCTGCCACTGCCCAAGGTGCAGGGCAGCGCGCTGCAGCGCGGCATCACCATGCTCGGCAACTTCTGCGAAGTGTTCCTGGCGAAGGAAGGCCACGAGGGCCCGGTCGGCATCAACCTCCTGACGAAGATTCAGCTGCCGAACCTCGCGTCGCTCTACGGCGCCATGCTCGCCGGCGTCGACTACGTGTTCATGGGCGCGGGCATACCGCGCGAGATCCCCGCGGTGCTCGACCGCTTCGCGAATCACGAGTCCGCCAGCATCAAGGCCGACGTCGTCGGCGGCCGCCGCGACGCCCCGGTCACCTTCGACTTCGATCCAGCAGAGTTCGACGGCGCCCGCCTCGGGCCGCTTCACAGGCCGGCGTTCGTGCCGATCGTCTCGTCGCACTCGCTCGCGAGCATGCTGCTCAAGAAGGCTCGCAGCCCGATCGCGGGCTTCGTGGTCGAGGCCCCGGTCGCCGGCGGGCACAACGCCCCGCCGCGTGGCGGCGGTAGCCTCGACGAGCGCGGGCAGCCGGTCTACGGCGAGCGCGACGAGGTCGACCTCTCGGTGATGCGCGAGCTCGGTGTGCCCTTCTGGCTCGCTGGCGGCATGGGGGCTCCGGACAAGGTCCGCGAGGCGCTCTCCGAGGGCGCGACCGGTGTCCAGGTGGGGACTGCCTTCGCCTACTGCGACGAGTCGGGGCTCGCTCCCGACTTCAAGCGCACGGTCATCGACCAGGCGCTCGCCGGGGAGACCGACGTGCTCACGGACCCGCGTGCCTCGCCCACCGGCTATCCGTTCAAGATCGTCTCCCTGCCCGGTAGCAACGCCGAGGAGGAGCAGTACCTGCAGCGGCAGCGCGTGTGCGATCTGGGCTACCTGCGTGAGGTCTATGAAACGCCCTCTGGCACGCTCGGCTTACGCTGCGCCTCGGAGCCGATCGACGCCTACCTGGCCAAGGGTGGCGAGCTCGCCGACACCGTCGGCCGCAAGTGCCTGTGCAACGCGCTGATGGCGAACATCGGCCTACCGCAGGTGCAGAAGGGCGGCGATGTGGAGCGGCCCTTGCTCACCAGCGGCGACGATCTCGAGGTGATCCGCCGCCTGTTGCCCGCTGGTCGTGACTCGTACACCGCGCGCGAGGTCGTCGACTACCTGCTCGGCGCCGAAGGCTAGCGCGGGTCCGCGGTAGGGGCCCAGGCCTCACGGGCCGCTGGGCCCAGGTCGACGGAGGAACCCATGCTACGTCTCACCGGACCCTACTCCCAACTCGCCCTGGCCGCCCTGCTGCTGCTGGCCGGCATCATCGTGCTGATCACAGCCTGGGTGCAGGCGACCGACATCCCGCCGCGGGCCCACGACGACTTCGGCGCGCTGATCGTCCGACAGGGGGGCAGCATGTCCCACCCACCGGAGTACTCGTCGGTCTACCGACGGATGAGCGCAGACAGCCGCATGCTGCGTAACGCCTACCTGGGCGGCAGCGGGCTCATCCTGCTCGCCGCCGGGAGCTTCGGGCTGATGCTCGCTGCGCGACCGCGGCC
>SKMG01000431.1 GCA_007121175.1 Trueperaceae bacterium
CGTCAACGCGGCAGCGCCGCCTCGATGCGGCGGTGCGCCTCGGTCGCAGCCTGTTCCGGCGTCATCTGGCCGATCAGCACGAACTGGAGGAAGTCGCCGAGGATCGACTCGACCTGTGACCACTGCGGGATGCGCGGCCGCGCCCGAGCGTTGCGCAGCGCCTCGAGCTGGGCCGGATACCAGCGGTACATCTCGACGACCTCTGGGTCGGTGTAGGCGGCCTCGACCGTCGGCGGCAGGCCGACCTCCAGGGCCAGGCGGCGCTGCACGTCGTCGGTGCTGATGAACTCGAGGAACTCCAACGCCAGCTCGGGGTTCGGCGCGTCGGCGGCGACGCCGAGCAGCCAGCTGCCCAGCATCGGTGAGGGGCCCTCGACCTCGCCCGGCGCCGGCATGATCTCGACCTGTCCGACCACCTGCGACACGGCCGGGTCGTCGAGCGCGGGGATCCACGACGGCCAGATCTCGATCGCGATCGCCGCGTCGCCGCGCTGCAGCGCGTCGCGGACCTCGGACGAGTCGTAGACCTCGACGCCGACCGGCGCGTACTGCTTGAGCTCGAGGAAGCGCTCGAGCGCGGCGACGGTCTGGGGCGAGTCGAACACGACCTCGCCGTCCTCGGTGAGGATCTCGCCGCCATGCGCCCACAAGAGCGGCAGGAAGCCGGTGACGATGGGGTTGCCGCGGATGCCGCGGAAGACCACGCCGTGCACGCCTTCTTCCCCCTCGCCGATGGTGCGCGCGGCTTCCAGCACCTCGGTCCAGGACTCGGGCCGGTCCAGCCCGTAGGCTTCGAAGAGATCGAGCCGGTAGGCGAAGAGCAGCACGTTGCCGACGTGCGGGATCGCGAACAGCTCACCCTCGGCGTAGGGGTAGCGGCTGGCGTCGAGACCGCTGCCTATGAAGCCGGGGTTGATGGTCATGCCGGCGGCTTCCAGGTCGCGGAGCCACCCCGCGCTCATGAACTCCGGCGCCCAGGTGTCGTCGAGCATTACCACGTCGAAGGCGCCCGAGCGCTCCCGCAAGGAGATCACCAGGTTCTCGTAGAGGCCGGCGTAGGGCAGCCTCAGCAGCTCGATCTCGACCTCGGGGCGTTCCTCGGTGAACCACTGCGTTGCGAGTGCCATCGCCTCGCCGAAGACGCCATCGCGTCCGGCGATCACCAACTCCTGGCTCTGCTGGGCCAGCCCGGCCGGCAGGCCGAGGGCGAGCGCCGCGGCGATGGTCACGACGTAACGAGCGCATAGACGACAGGTCATGACAGGCCTCCTCTTGACGACCGGCGGTGGCGCCGGCGTCGATCTCGTGCGTCTGACGACCAGATGACTATAGGGCTTCCAGCGGCGCCGGTGGTCGTGCCCGTATCGATCGATGGGCGCGCTCGCCGCGCTCAGGCCGCAGACGGCGCGGCTCGCTGCGGGCTGCTCGCGAGCGGGTTCGGCAGGGCCGTGAACGGGACGGTCGGCAGCGCCAGCAGCCCGTTGAGCGGCACTGCGACGAGTGCGGCCAGCGTAGCCAGCAGCCAACTCACTGGCGTCAGTCGGGTCAGCTCGAGCAGGGCGCGGACGCCGGAGAAGGAGAGTGCGGCGACCAACAGGCCGGCCGCCCCGAGCATGGCGCCGACGCTGCCGCGGCTCAAGCTGCTGCTCGAGCGCAGCAGGTCGTACGTCTGCGTCAGCTGCGTCGCCACGATCCCCGCGAAGGCGACGCTGCGCGCCTGCGGCATGTCGCCGGAGCGCAACGCCAGGAAGTAGGCGCCCAGCGAAGGGAGTTGTGTGGCCAAGGCGTGGCGGGCGATGTCGTTTCGTAGGCGGCCGCCGAGCGCCGAGGTGCCTTCGCGAGAGAGCGCGGCGAGGTCGCGGTGCTCTGGCGCCTGCAGCGTCACCGCCAACGCCGGCAGCGCGTCGGTGATCATGTTCACCGCCAGCACCTGCCGAGTGGAGAGCGGTGAGGGCCGCTTCACCAGCGACGGGATCGCCATCATGCCGATCTCCCCGAGGTTGCCCCCGAGCAGCAGGCCGAGCGCCCGACGGATGTTGCCCCAGAAGGTACGACCCTCGACCAGCGTCTCGACCAGCGAGGCGAAGTTGTCGTCGGTCAGGACCACGTCCGCCGCTTGCGACGCGACCTCGGTGCCCGCCTGGCCCATCGCGACCCCCACGTCGGCGAGCCGCAGGGCGGGCGCGTCGTTCACGCCGTCGCCGGTCATGGCGACGATGTGCCCCAGTCGCTGGAGGCTCTCGACGATGCGCAGCTTGTTCAGCGGGGTCGCCCGCGCGATCACCGTGGTGTGCTCGAGCCGCCGGTCGAGCTCATCGTCGTCGAGCTCGGCGATCTCGGCGCCGGTCAGCAGCGCGCTGGTGCGCGCGTCGATGCCGGCCTCCTGCGCGATCGCCAGCGCGGTGGCGGGGTGGTCGCCGGTGATCATGACCACCCGCACCCCGGCGCGGTGACAGCGCCGCACGGCCTTCGGCACCCCTCGTCGCAGCGGGTCCATGATGCCGATGAAGCCGAGCGCCGTGAGCCCCTCGGGCTCGTCGGTGGGTGTACCAGCCTGGCCTTCGGCGACGAGCAGCACCCGCAGCCCGCGCGCGGCGAGCTCGCTGGCGCGCGCGAGCAACCTCTCGCGGCCCGCCTCGTCGAGCGGCTCGTCGCTGCCGCCCACGCGCACGCGTGCGCAGTGGCCGGCCAGCGCCTCGGGCGCGCCCTTGAGGCAGAGC
>SKMG01000195.1 GCA_007121175.1 Trueperaceae bacterium
GCTCGTCGCCGTCGTCGGTTTCTTCGCCGGCGGCGTGCTCGCGACCTACCTCCTGCTGCCGCTCGTGCTGAGGCTCTGAGATGGCGACCGCGAGCCGCTCCAGCCCTGCGGCCGGCGCCAGCGCCTCGACGTCGCTGGCCTACGGCGCCCGCTTCCTCGTCGTCGGCATGTACTTCGGCTTCGTGCTGGTCAAGGCCGAGGTGCTCTCCTGGTACCGGATCCAGGAGATGTTCCGCTTCCACTCCTTCCACATGTACGGGGTCATCGGCCTCGCGGTGGCTGTCGGCATGCTCACGGTCTGGCTGGTGAAGCGCTACCGCCTCGCCTCGCTCGACGGCCAGCCGATCGACTTCGAGGCCAAAGACCGCAGCCTGGCACGCTACCTGCTGGGCGGGAGCCTCTTCGGCGTCGGCTGGGCCCTCACCGGCGCCTGTCCCGGGCCGATCGCGGCCCTGATCGGCGCCGGGTTCCTCGGCTTCACCGTGGTGCTCGCGGCCGCCGTGCTGGGTACCTGGGCCTACGGTCTGGTGCGGCATCGGCTGCCGCACTAGGGCGCCCGTCGGCGAGCGCCTGTCGCACCAGCGACGCGGCCGCGGCGCCGAACGGGTACAGTGCCCGCTTGAGCGGACGGGCCTGGGGGTACGCCTCGGAGTCGGCGGTTCGCCGAGATGAGGACACTCCATGTCGTTCGACGACTTCGCGCTGCACCAGCGCGTTGCCGCTGGCGTTCACGCCGCAGGCTACACCATTCCGACCCCGATCCAGAGGCAGGCGATCCCGGCCGTGATGGCTGGACGGGACGTGCTCGGCATTGCCATGACCGGTACCGGCAAGACCGCCGCCTTCGCCCTGCCCATCCTCCAGCGCCTGATCGACCGCCCGCGCGGCCGCACTCGGGCCCTGGTCGTCGCTCCCACCCGCGAGCTGGCCGAGCAGATCCACGACAGCTTCCGTAGCCTCGGCCAGGCGACCAACGTGCGCAGCGCCACCGTCTACGGCGGCGTCGGGATGCAGCCGCAGATCGAGGCACTGCGGCGCGGCACCGACGTCATCGTCGCCTGCCCCGGTCGGCTGCTCGACCTGATGCAGCAAGGTCACGGCGACTTCAGCCAAGTCGAGGTGCTGGTGCTCGACGAGGCCGACCACATGTTCGACATGGGCTTCCTGCCGGACGTCCGGCGCCTGCTGCGGGCGCTGCCGCGCGAGCGCCAGTCGCTGCTCTTCTCCGCCACCATGCCCGACGACGTGCGCTACTTGGTGGGCGAGACGCTGCGCGACCCGCTGGTGGTCGACGTCGAGCGCCCGGCCGCGGCCACCACCGTCGATCACTGGCTCTACCCGGTGGAGCCACACCTCAAGACCGACCTGCTCGACGCGCTGCTGAGACGCTGGGACGCCCGCAGGGTGCTGGTGTTCACGCGCACCAAGCACCGCGCCAAGCGCCTTGCGGAGCAGCTCGACCGCCGCGGATTCTTCACGGCCAACATCCAGGGGAACCTGTCCCAGACCAAGCGTCAGCGGGCCCTCGACGGCTTCAAGCGCGGTGACGTGCACGTGCTGGTCGCGACCGACATCGCCGCGCGCGGTATCGACGTCAGCCTGGTCTCGCACGTGGTGAACTACGACGTCCCCGATACGGAGGAGGCCTACACGCACCGCATCGGCCGCACCGGGCGGGCGGAGCGTGAGGGCGACGCGGTCACCTTGGTGACCGTGGCGGACGAGGACATGATCCGGCGCATCGAACGGCACCTGGCGATGCGAATCCGCCGCGAGCGGCTCGACGGCTTCCGCTACGATGCGCCGCCGCCTCGTTCGCTCGACGCCGATCAGCGTCGCTTCGAGCGCGGGGCCAGCCCGAACACCGGAGCGCGCGGCTCCCAACGACCGCGTGCGGGCGGCAACGGACGCCACGTCGGCGCGTCACGGCCGGCCTTCGGTAGCCGTCCGCTGGGGCCTCGCCAGGAGCCGAGCGCGCCCCGCGACGTGCCGCTGCGCGATGACGGCGCGCGCTCGCGGCCTCGCCGTCGCGGGGGCCGAGGCCGCCGCACCGGAGCCGACCGCGGCTGACCGGCGAACCTCAGACGAGCGCGCAACGGGCCACGCGCACACCCGCGCCGTGCCACACTCGGACGCATGGCGAGCCGCAGCGAAGTGAACCTCGATGACGGGCTCCACGTCGTCCTCGGCTATGGGCCCCTGGGTCGGGCTGTGTGCGCCGAGTTGCTCCGGCACGGCGCAGACGTCGCCGTGGTCACCCGCAGCACTCCGGAGGACCTGCCCGAGCAGCTCCGCTCCACCCGAGCGGACCTGACCGACGCTGAGGCCTCACGCGTTGCGCTGGCCGACGCCGTCGTCGTCTACCACTGTCTGAACGCCCCCTACTCGCGCTGGCCCGAGGTGCTGCCGACGCTGGCGGAAGGCGTGCTGGCCGGAGCCGACGATGCGGGTGCCACGCTCGTCTACGGCGATAACCTCTACGCCTACGGTCAGGTCGACGGGCGCATCCACGAGGGACTGCCCGAGACCGCCACCTTCCCCAACGGTCGGGTCCGGGCCCAGGTCGCGAGACGGCTGTTGGCCGCTCACACCGCGGGCGATCTGCCGGTGGTGATCGCGCGCGGCTCCGACTTCTTCGGCCCGCACGTGCGCATCTCGCTCGCGGGCTCCAACATCGTGGGCCGGCTGCTCGCCGGCCAGCGCCCACAGAGCATCGGCA
>SKMG01000325.1 GCA_007121175.1 Trueperaceae bacterium
CGGCACTCTTCGAGGAGGCCGCGCAGGCGCTCACCTCGCTGTTCGTCGACGATCCGGGGTCGGTGCGGCCGCGCCAGACGCTCGACTTCGAGCTCGAGGCCAACGACCCGGTCGAGCTGCTCTTGGACTGGCTGCAGGCGCTCTTGGTCGCCTTCGCGGTGAGGCACATGCTGCTGCGGGACTTCCGCGTCACCCTGGAGCCCGGCACGTTGCGCGCCAGTGCCGGCGGCGAGCGCGCCGATCCGACCCGGCTGCGCGCCAGTGCCGGCGGCGAGCGCGCCGATCCGACCCGGCACGGCCTGGCGCACGAGGTCAAGGCGATCACCTACCACGGCCTGGCGCTGCGCGAGACCGCCCAGGGCTGGCAGGCCGAGGTGCTCGTCGACGTCTGAGCCGGCGCTGGCGCAGCGCGAGCGCTCCGCGCAAGGCGCCGAAGGGGGTGGAGCATGGAAGGCAAGACCTTCAGAGCACGACTCGAACGCGTCGACGAGGTGCGCTGGCGCATCCCGCGCGAGGCTCGCGCGGACATGCGGGTCGACGCGCTCATCTACGCCGACGACGCTCTCATCGAGGCGCTCGGTGATGACCCGGCGCTCGAACAGGTCGTCAACGTCGCGACCCTGCCCGGCATCCAGGTCGCCAGCCTGGCGATGCCCGACATCCACTGGGGCTACGGTTTCTGCATCGGTGGCGTGGCGGCCACCGACCCGGCGGAGGGCGGCGTCGTGTCGCCCGGCGGGGTCGGTTACGACATCAACTGCGGCGTGCGGCTGCTGCGCACCGGACTCTCCCAAGACGACCTCGGCGATCGCCTCGAGCACCTGATCGAGGCGCTGCTGGCCACCATTCCCACCGGGGTGGGCCGCTCGGGGCCCTATCGCTTCGAGCGGCGTGAGCTGGAAACGCTCATGGCCCGAGGCGTGCCGTACCTGCGGCGGCTGGGCTTTGCTACCGACGACGACGTCTCGCACTGCGAGGCCGAGGGCTGCATCGGCGACGCGCAGCCCGAACAGGTCTCACCCTTGGCGCTCGAGCGCGGCGCCGACCAGTGCGGCACGGTCGGCTCTGGCAACCACTTCGTCGAGCTGCAGGTGGTCGAGCGCGTGGAGGACGAGGCCGTGGCCGCTGCCTTCGGGCTCGAGCTGGGGCAACTGTGCGTGCTCATCCACTCCGGCTCGCGCGGGCTCGGCTACCAGGTCTGCGACGACGCGCTGCGGGCCCTGCGCGGCGTACCCGAGCGTTACGGCATCGACCTCCCGGACCGCCAGCTCGCCTGCGCCCCCGTGAACAGCCCCGAGGGTGCGGCCTACTTAGGCGCCATGCGCGCCGCGGCCAACTACGCCTTCTGCAACCGGCAGCTGATCGCGCAGCAAGTGCGCGAGGTGTTCGAGCGCTTCTTCGGCAGGCCCTGGCAGCGGCTCGGCCTGGAGCTCGTCTACGACGTGGCGCACAACATCGCCAAGCTCGAGCGGCACCGGGTAGGCGGCGCCGAGCGGACGTTGTGCGTGCACCGCAAGGGCGCTACCCGTGCCTTCCCGGCCGGCCACCAGGAAGTTCCGGCCGCCTACCGCGCGGTCGGCCAACCGGTGCTGGTGCCCGGCGACATGGGCCGCGCCAGCTGGGTCTTGGTCGGGCGCCCCGAGTCGATGGAGCGCTCCTTCGGCAGCTCCTGCCACGGTGCCGGCCGGTCCTTGAGCCGCAAGGCCTCGCTCAAGGCCGCCAAGGGCCGCGACGTGCGAGCCGAGCTCGCGGCGCGCGGCGTGATCGCGCGCGCGAGCAGCCGCCGCGGCCTCGACGAGGAGCAGCCCGACGCCTACAAGGACGTCGACCGGGTGGTCGACGTCGTCCACCGGGCGGGGCTCTCGAGCAAGGTGGCGCGGATGCGGCCGCTCGGCGTCATCAAGGGCTGAACGGGCGTATCCTCGTTCCCGTGAGGCGCATGCGGCCGGGCGGCATGGCCGGGTTCACGATCGTGTGGGCCGGTCAGGTCGTGTCCCTGCTCGGGGCCAACATGACCCGCTTCGCGATCACCATCTTCGCCTGGCAGGAGACCGGCCAAGCGACCACGCTGGCGCTGGTCGGCCTGTTCGCCTTCGGGCCGATGGTCGTGATGAGCCCCTTCGCGGGCGCGCTGGTCGACCGCTGGAACCGCAAGCTGGTGATGATGCTCTCGGACGTCACCGCCGGGCTCGCGACCGTGGCGCTGCTGGCGCTGCACGTGAGCGGCGCCCTCGAGGTCTGGCACCTGTACGTGCTCGGGGCGTGGTCCGGCGCGTTCGCGGCCTTCCAGTTCCCGGCCTACTCCGCGGCCATCACCACCATGCTGCCGCCGAAGGACTTCGCCCGCGCGAGCGGGATGCTGTCGCTGGCGGAGTCGATCTCGACCGTTGCCGCCCCGATCGCGGCGGGGATCTTGTTGTCCGTCGTCGGCATGGCGGGCATCTTCGCCATCGACATCGCCACGTTCTTGGTGGCGATCGTCACGCTCTCGCTGGTGGCGATCCCGCAGCCGGCAGCGCCCAAGGAGGTCGCGGCGCGCTCGAGCCTGCTCAACGATGCGGCCTACGGTTTTCGCTTCATCGTCGCGCGGCCCGCCCTGCTGCAGTTGCAGCTGCTGTTCACGGCCATCAACTTCACCGCCACCTTCGGCATGGTGACGCTGGCCCCCATGGTGCTCGCGCGCACCAGCGGCGACGAGCTCGCCCTCGCCAGCGTCCA
>SKMG01000011.1 GCA_007121175.1 Trueperaceae bacterium
CGCCCACACCAACAGCCGGCTTCGCCGCTCGCCCACCACTGCCAGCTCCGCCTCGGCGACGTCGAGCATCTCCGCGAACAGCTCGGGCGAGCGCGCGGCAGGCGCCACCGACAGGTGCGCCTCGCCCTTGCCGCCATCTGGCGCCAGCAGGGCGGCGACGCCCTCGTCGCCCTCCCACAGCCAGGCAACGTCCTCGAGTCGAACCCCGGCGACGTTGGGGCAGCTATGCGCGCGGGCGTAGTCGAAGCGGGCGACGTGCCAGGCGCGCACGCGTCGGCCGTCGGCCATGAAGGCGTCGCGTAGGAACGCGCGGACGCGCCACAGGTCGTCACTCGTCGGTCTCCTGGGCGGCTGCATCGCGACGGACGATAGCACCGCCGAGGTGGGCGCGCCCGAGCGTTAGGCGTCGCCGCCCGGCGCCACCGGTCGACCCTCGCGCGCCGAGCGGTAGATCGCCTCGACGAGCTCCACCGAGCGCAGCCCCTCACGGCCGTCGACGAGCGGCGGCCGGTCCTCGGCGATGGCTTGGACGAAGTCCTCGAGCTGCCGGCGGTGGTTCTCGAACGACATCGCCATCGGGTCGGCGAAGGTTCCGGAGACGCGGCCGGAGGTCGAGCGAAGCACCGCCTCACGCTCTTCTTCGCTCAGCCCGCCGACCTCCCAGGTGACGATCTCGTCGTCACGGATGCTGACCGATCCCTCGGTGCCGTGGACGTCGAGCTGCTTGGGCCGGCCGGGATAGAGCGAGGTGGCGGCCGTGAAGGTGCCGAGCGCACCGTTGCGGTAGCGCATCACGGCGACCAGGGTGTCCTCGACCTCGAGTCGCTCGTGGTTCAGCGTCGCGGCGTAGGCGAACGCCTCGTCGACCGGTCCCATGAGCCACAGCAGCAAGTCGAGTTGGTGGATGCCCTGGTTCATGAGCGCGCCGCCGCCGTCGAGCGCCCAGGTGCCGCGCCAGTCGGCAGAGTCGTAGTACTCCTGCGAGCGATACCACTTGACGTAGCCGTCGGCCTGCAACGGCCGCCCGAGCCGCCCCTCCTCCACCGCTTGCTTCAGGCGTCGGTTCGCGTCGGAGAAGCGACCCATGAAGACGGTGGCGAGCTTGACACCCGCTCGGTCGGTCGCCTCGATGATGGCCTTCGCGCGCTCGCTGGTGACCTCGAGCGGCTTCTCGACGACCACGTGACGGCCGGCCTCGGCGGCCGCCAGGGCGCTCTCTCGGTGCGCGCCGCTCGGCGTGCACACCGACACCGCCCGGACCTCGTCGTCGGCGAGCGCTTCGGCGAGGTCGGCGTACGCCCTCACGCCGTAACGCTCGGCGAAGCTCTGTGCCTTCGCCGCCGTGGCGCTCGTGACGCCGACGACGTACGCGTGTTCGAGCTGTCCAATCGCCTCGACGTGCGCCTGGGCGATGTTGCCTACTCCGACGATGACGAAGCCGCAGCGGTCCATGCTCCTCCTCAGGCGAGTGCGCCTGGCCCGCCGGCACCGGTGCCGCTCGCGCCTGCGTCGCTCGCTCCGGCGTCGGCGACAGCCTCGTCGATCACCGAGCGCGCCGACTCGACGGCCAGGTACGCCGCCCCCTCGAGCTCCATGCCCTCGGGCCGGTAGTGCGGTTCGAGGACGAGCGCACCGGCGTACCCGTCGTCGACGAGCGCGCGCAGCTGCGTACGGTAGTCGATCGCCCCCATGCCGAGCGGCACGAATGTCGCTTCACCGTGCTCGTCGATCACCGCGTCCTTGAGGTGGACGTGGGCGATCCGGCCGGGGTCGAGCGAGCGGTAGCCGTCGGGATAGGGGCGCGCCTCGCCCGCGGCGAGCGCATTGCCGGGGTCCCACAGCAGGGCGATCGCGTCGAGGCGGTCCTCGGCGACCTGCCGCAGGGTGGTGTCGAGGGCGCCGAGCTGCCAGCCGGTTCCGACGCTGCACACGGCCTCGTTCTCGACGACCAGGCGCTTGCCGGCGCGGAGCGCACGCTCGGCGGCCTGAGCGAGCTTCTTCGCGATCTCGAGCGCCAGGTCGCCATGCCAGGGCTCGCGCCAGAAGCTGAACACGCGCGCCATGGGCGTGTCGAAGTACTCGCACAGCGCCAGGGTGCGGTCGAGGAGCGCGAGCTGGTCCTCGAAGCGCTCCGCGCCCTGGAGGGCGAAGTCGGCGGCGACCTGCCGCGGCTCGCCGGAGAGCGGCGACTTGAACACCGGCGAGGCGATCGCGCTCACCCTGAGGCCGTGCTCACGGATCACGTCCCGAGCCCGCGCCAGCTCGGCCTGAGAGAGCTCCAGGACGTTCGAGCCCCACAGCGTGCGCAGCTCCACGAGCTGCATACCCCACTCTCGGATGAGCTGGCAACTCCGTTCGAAGTCGTCGCTGATCTCGTCGCTGATGATGCCGAGTTCGAGCATGGGTTCCTCCGTCAGGGTGTGGGGGCGGATCCGTCGAGGCGCACATCCAGCGCCTCAAGGATGCCACGCAGGTAACCGATCGCCCGTGCCGCGGCGGCCTCCCCGTCAGGCCGGTAGACGAAGGGCTCGACGGCGATCACCCCGTCGTACGCGTGCCTGACCAAGCTGGCGAAGATCTCCGCGAAGCGGTCGTCGCCCTGCCCGGGGCCGAGCTTCGAGGAGTCGTTGACGTGCACGTGCCGTACCATGCCGGTCGGCAGCCAACGCTCGAGCACCGCGGCGACCGGCTGCTGCTCGGCCAGGGC
>SKMG01000307.1 GCA_007121175.1 Trueperaceae bacterium
ACGGTCTCGCGTAGCGCCCGTTCCATGCGCGCGATCGCCTGCGCCCTGGTCGGGGCCCATGCGATGATCTTGGCGATCAGGCTGTCGTAGTACGGAGGGATCCGATAGCCGGCGTACACGTGGCTGTCGACCCGTATGCCCGGTCCGCCGGGCCAGTGCACGTCGCTCACCGTGCCGGCCGACGGCCGGAAGTTCTTGCTCGGGTCCTCGGCGTTGATCCGCACCTCGACGGCGTGCCCCTCGACGCGCACGTCCTCCTGGCGCAACCACCACGGCTCGCGTGCCGCGAGCCGCAACTGCGCCTGCACCAGGTCGACGCGTGTCACCATCTCCGTGGCCGGGTGCTCGACCTGGATGCGGGTGTTCATCTCCATGAAGAAGTAGTTGCCATCGCGGTCGACCAGGTACTCCACGGTCCCCGCCCCGCGATAGCGGATGTGCCGAGCGAGCCGCACGGCCGACGCGGCGATGGCGGCGCGCAGCTCAGCATCGAGCACCGAGGGCGCCTCCTCGAGCATCTTCTGGTAGCGGCGCTGGATCGAGCAGTCGCGATCGAAGAAGTGCACCACGTTGCCTTCGCCGTCGCCGAAGACCTGGATCTCGACGTGCCGCGGCTCCTCGAGGTACCTCTCCATGTACATCGCCGGGTTGCCGAAGGCGCTTCGGGCCTCCTCCTGCGCGTTGACGAAGGAGCGCTCGAGATCCGCGCGCGACTGCACCACCCGCATGCCGCGGCCCCCACCTCCGGCGGCGGCCTTCAGGATCACGGGGTAGCCGACCTGGCCCGCGAAGGCGGCGGCGGCCTCGAGGTTCGGCAGCGGCTCCGAGCCCGGCGTCACCGGGACGCCAGCGGCCAGCGCCAGCCGCCTCGCGTTCGCCTTGTCGCCGATCAGCTCGATCGTCTCCGGGCGCGGACCGACGAAGACCAGGTTGTGCTCCTCGCACTTCTCGGCGAACTCCGCGTTCTCCGCCAGGAAGCCGTAGCCGGGGTGGACCGCCTCGGCGCCGGTGACGATGGCCGCGGAGAGCAGATTGCGGACGTTGAGGTACGAGCCGGCCGATGCCGCCGGCCCGATGCAGATCGCCTCGTCGGCGAGCAGCACCGGCAGCGACGTCTCGTCGGCCTGCGAGTACGCCACGACGCACTTGACGCCCAGCTCGCGAGCAGCACGCAGCACCCGTAGCGCGATCTCCCCGCGGTTGGCGATCAGGATCTTCTTGAACATCACCGGGCCATTCAGCCGGGATCGATCCGGAACAGTACCTGGCCGTACTCCACCGGGTCCTCGTTGGCGACCAGCACCTCGACGACGGTGCCCGTCACCTCGGCCTCGATCTCGTTCATCAACTTCATGGCCTCGATGATGCACAGCACCGTCCCGACCTGAACGCGGTCGCCGACCTTGACGTAGGGTCCTGCGTCCGGCGCGGGCGTGGCGTAGAAGGTACCCACGATCGGAGCCACCACGTCGACGAAGCGCGAGGCGGGCGCCGGCTCGGCGAGCGCAGGCTCGCTGTCGACGCTCACGGCGGCTGCCGGCTCACCAGCGACCGTCGCGATCCGAGCCTCACTGGGACGGACCAACCGGATGCGCTCGAGGACGCCGCCGTCGGCATGCTGCTCGAGCTCGAGTTCGCTGACGCCCGCCGCGGCCATGGCGTCCATGAGGCGCTTGACGTCGGCGGTTCGCATCACGCTCGCCCTAGGTACTCGCCGCTCCGCGTGTCGACCCGGACCACCTCGCCCGGTGAGACGAAGAGCGGCACCTGGACCGTGGCGCCGCTCTCGAGCTTGGCCGGCTTGCTGCCGCCTGACACGGTATCGCCCTTGACCCCGGGGTCGGTCTCCACGATGGTGAGCTCGATGACCGTCGGCAGCGTCACCTTCAGCGCACGCCCCTGGTAGTAGTCGACCGTGACCTCGACGTTCTCCTTCAGGAACCTCGCCGCGTCGCCGATCTGCCTGCGGTCGAGCGTCGGCTGCTCGAAGGTCTCGAGGTCCATGAACGTGAAGGTGTCGCCATCGGCGTACAGGAACTGCATCGTCCGGTAGTCGATGAAGATGTCCTGGAGCTTCTCGCCCGCGTTGAAGGTGCGCTCGACGATCGACTGCGTCTCGAGGCTCCGGAACTTGGCGACGACCTTCGCGCCGCCGCGACCGATCTTCTGGTGCTGATAGCCGAGGCACTCCCACAGGCCGCCGTCCATCTCGACCTTGGTGCCACTGCGCAGGTCCGTCACGCTGATCATCGTCAGTCTTCCTCCAGGGTGGGCCAGCAGCCGCGCAGCGCCGACCCTGGGGACCCGGACGCGGGGCCGGGCCCGGCTGGCGCGCTCGGCACAGTCTAGCACCGGTGCGGCCGCCTGACGGGAGCGCTCAGGCTGCGTCGTCGAGGGCGATCTCGGTGGGCCGGTAGGCCATTGCGTCGAGCGAACGTTGATAGTCCTGTGCTGCTAAGCGGCCGCCGTGGACCGCGACCAGAGCAGCCTCGAGCAGGTTGGTCGCCAGGCTGCGACCGCCGTACCGGGGGGTTGTCGTCACCAGGCGGGCGACCCCGACGCTCTTCAGGAAGGCGACGTCGTCGCGCGTGGTGGTGTTGGTGAGCACCGTGAGCCCGTCCATGCGCGCCGGCGCATAGCGCCGGATGGTGTGCCAGTCACCGGCGATCACCTCGGCCCA
>SKMG01000403.1 GCA_007121175.1 Trueperaceae bacterium
CGGACGCCGGGCAGGGCCCGCTCGACCACCTCCGGGAACTTCGCCGGATGGGCGGTGGCCAGCAGCAGCGCCGGCGCACTCGGCGCCACCCGGCCCTGTGCCCGCAGCAACCGCAGCGCCTCCAAGCCGACCGCCGTGTGCGGGCAGACCAGCACGCCGTCCTCGCGGTAGGTCCGCGCCATCGAGGCCAGCGTTGCCGCGTCGTCGACCGACGCCCCCGCGACCGGCACCGGATAGCGCGAGCTCGGGAACAGCGCCAGCAGCCGCTCGAGGTTCGACGGCGCGCCCACGTCCATCGCGTTCGACAGCGTGACGATGGTGGCCGGCCGATCGCGTGGATCGGCCGCGCCCTGCAGCACCCGTGGGAAGTGGTCGTTGCGGTTGTGCGCCGCGAGGAAGCCGGCCAGCGGCAGACCCATCGCAGCGGCCAGCAGGCCGGCCGCGAGGTTGCCGAGGTTACCGCTCGGCACGACACTCACGAGCGCCTCGAGCGGCACGTCGAGCGCCCGCGCGAGCTGCAGCGCCCCCCACACGTGGTAGGTCACCTGCGGCAGCAGGCGGCCGACGTTGATCGAGTTGGCGCTCGACAAGCGCAGGCCGGCCAGCGCCGGGTCGACCAGGGCGCTCTTCACGAGGCGCTGGCAGTCGTCGAAGTCGCCCTCGACCCCCAGCACGAACACGCCCGCGCGCGGCAGCGTCAGCTGCCGCTCCTGCAGCGGGCTCACCCGCCCCAGCGGGTAGAGCACCACGACGCGCAGGCCCTCGACCCCGGCGAAGCCATCGGCGACGGCGCTGCCGGTGTCACCCGAGGTCGCCACCAACAGCGTGGCGCTCGCGTCCCGCCGCCGCAGCGAGCGGGCCAGCCAGCGCGCCATGGTGCGAGCCGCGACGTCTTTGAAGGCGAGCGTCGGGCCGTGGTGCAGCTCGAGCAGCGCGCGCCCGCCGCCGCCCGCATCGCCGAGCTGCCGGATCGGCACTGGGAAGTCGAGCGCCTCCTGGGCCGAGGTCACCGCCGCGTCGGCGTCGGCCGCTTCGAACCAAGGACGCAGCACGGCGTCGATCGCATCGTGGTAGCTCGCGCTGTCGCTCCAGCCCTCGGGCAGCTGCGGCACGGCGTCGGGCACGTAGAGCCCGCCGTCGGGCGCCAACCCGCGGAGCAGTGCCTCGTCGAGCGAGACGGCGCGGCGGGCAGCGTCGCGCGTGCTCACGAACGCCGGCGCCCGGCTCACGACTCGGGTAGCTCCTCGATCTCCAGCGCGGCCGAGGGCGGCGGAGGCGGCAGCTCGCGCTCGAGCGGCGCGGGGCCCGGCCGGCCCGCCACCGCCTCGAGCACGTCAGCCACCACGGCGCTGGCGGTGGCCTCACCGCCGGCGCCGGGGCCGGCGATCAGCACCTCCCCCACGAGGTCGCCGCGGAACACGAGCGCGTTGCGGCCCGGGCCGACGCAGATCAGCGGGTGGTGCTCCGGTAGCGCCGCCGGGCGCACTGCGAAGCGCCACGACGCCCCATCGGACCAGAGGCTGGCGACGAGCCGGGCTCGCCGACCACGGCGGGCGAGCGCGGCGAGCCGCTCGGGCGTCAGCGTGCGGATACCGCGGACCTCACGGCGCACCCGCTCCCAGCCCAGTTCGGGGAGCGCGCACAGGCGGGCGAGCACGGTGAGCTTGTGGCCCGCGTCGAGACCGTCGACGTCGAGCGCCGGATCGGCCTCGGCGTAGCCGCGGCGTTGCGCTTCGGCCAGCGCACTCGCGAAGTCCTCGCCGGCCTCCATGCGCTCGATCAGGAAGCCACAGGTGCCGTTGAGCAGCGCGTGCAGCGCCAGCGGCCGCGAGCCGCGCAGCGGACCGGCCAAGGCGCTCACGACCGGCGTGCCGGCCATCACCGACGCCTCGAAACCGACCCGGCCAGCGGCCACCCAGGGCCCCCACACCTCCCAGCGCTCCGCCAGCGCGGCCTTGTTGGCGCTCACCAGCCGCGCGCCGCCCTCGGCGGCCCGGCGCATCAGCTCGGTCGAGAGCTCAGTGCCGCCGAGGAGTTCGACCACCACGTCGGCGCCCTCGAGCGCCTCGTCCGGGTCGGCGGTCAGCCGCGGCGGGCGGTCGCCGAGATCGCGCGGCGCGCGCAGGTTCCTGACCAGCGCCGCGGCGACCTGCAGCTGCGGGTGCCGCTGCAGGGAGCGGATGACGGCGGCGCCGACGGTGCCGGCGCCGAGCACCGCGACACGGCTGGGGCGCGCGTCCATGCGCGGGAGGCTACCACGTGCTCTGGTATCTTCGGGGGTCGTAGGCGCCTTCCTGAAGCAGCGCGCCGGTCTCGAGCCGGGCCGTGGGCGCCTTCCTGAGTCAGCGCGCCAGACTGGAGTCGGGCATGGTCGGAATCGGGATCGTCGGGTTACCGAACGTCGGCAAGAGCACCCTGTTCAACGCCATCACCAAGTCGAGCGTCGAGGCCGGCAACTACCCGTTCACCACCATCGACCGGAACGTCGGCGTGGTCGCGCTGCCCGACCGGCGCCTGGAGCCGGTCGCCGACCTCTTCGCCAAGGGCGGCCGGCGGCCGCGAACGGTGCCGACCACGGTCGAGTTCGTCGACATCGCCGGTCTGGTCCGCGGCGCCTCGCGCGGCGAGGGCCTCGGGAACCAGTTCCTGGCGCACGTCCGCGACGTCGCGGCGATCGCTCACGTGGTGCGCTGCTTCGAGGACCCCAACGTCGTCCACGTCTCGGGCCAGATCGACCCGCTCGCCGACATCGAGACGATCGAGACCGAGCTGGCGCTCTCCGATCTCGCCGCGCTCGAGCGGCGCGCCGAGCGGCTGCGCCGCGCCGCCAAGGGGACCGACGACCCGCTGGTCGAGCTGCGGCAGGTCGAGGCGCTGCAGGCTGCGCTCGATGCCGGTCAGCCCATCCGACCGCTGCTGGCCGAGCGAGGCTGGACGCTGCCGCCCGACCTGCGCTTGCTGAGTGTCAAGCCGGTCGTCTACGTGTGCAACGTCGCGGAGTCCGACCTGCACGGCGACGGCCCGCACGTCGAGGCGGTGCGGGAGGTCGCGGCCGCGCGCGGCGCCGACGTCGTGGTGATCTCGGCCCAGATCGAGCGTGAGGTGGCCGAGTTCAGCGACGAGGAGGCGTCCGAGCTGCTCGCCGATCTGGGACTCGAACGACCGGGCCTCGAGCGGCTGGTCGAAGCGGGCTACGAGGTGCTCGGGCTGATCACCTACATCACCGCCAACGACAAGGAGGTCCGCGCCTGGACGCTGCGGCGTGGGGCCACCGTGGTCGAGGCCGCTGCTCAGGTCCACAGCGACATGCAGCGCGGTTTCATCCGGGCGGAGGTCATCCACTGGACGAAGCTGCTCGAGGCGGGCGGCACGGTCGCGGCGCGCGCGCGCGGCTGGATCCGCACCGAGGGCAAGAGCTACGAAGTCCAGGACGGCGACGTCGTGTACGTGCTGTTCAACGTGTAGCTGCTGCCGGCTCCGGAATGGCCGGACTCGGGTATGGCCGGACTCGGGTATGGCCGGACTCGGGTATGGCCGGACTCCGGCCGGTCCCGCCGCGACCGCGCCCGGCGGGGCGGCACAGGCGGCAGCCGGATCTAGAACACGTTGCCGATCCGGAAGCCGAACACGCCCCGCGGGTTGCGCTCGCTGAAGCCGTAGTCGAAGCGCAGTGGCGGCAGCGCCACGCCGGCGAAGCCGAGGTCGACCTGTAGGCCGACACCCACGCCGGCGAAGACCGGCGCCTGGTAGGGGTCATAGCCAGGCACGTTCGACACGAAGCCCACGTCGGCGAAGACGATGCCGACCACCGTCTCGGTGGCGAAGGTGCGCAGCCCGAAGTCGTAGCGGTACTCGAGCGATCCGGTGAGGTAGGTGCGCGACGGATCGAAGTCGGTCTCGACGTAGCCCCGGATGCTGGTCGCGTCGTCGACGGTGCGCCCCACCGCGAAGCGCCGCGAGTCCGGGTAGAGGGCACCGAACTGGTGGCCGGCGTTGAGCCGGACCGCGAAGACGTGGTTGGGGTCGGTGATCTCGGGGATCACGCTCTCCAAGTGCAGGTACGAGCGCACGCCCACCTCGATCTGCTGGTAGATGTACGAGCGGCGCTCATCGGTCTCGGGATCGACCATGTCGTTGCCCCAGCCGAGGCCGGTGTTGACGTTGGCGGCGATGCCCTCCCGCGGGAAGCTGATGCTGTCGCGATCGTCGTACGCCAGACCGGCGTTCACGAAAGCGGACAAGCCGGACGTGGGCAGGTGCTCGATCGCCTCCTGCGCGGGCAGGGCGCAGCGCTCGGGGTTGGCGACCACGCCGTCTTCGATCTCGCAGGGCTCACGCGGGGGCTCGAGGCGGTAGGCGTTGTAGGTGATGCGAGCCCCGGCGCTCAGGCCGGTGTTGGGCAGTACCCTGCGGCCGACGGTGAAGCCGCCGCCGCTGCTGCGCACGGAGAACTCGCCCACCGGCACCCGGTTGGCCTCGATCTCCGGTAGCCCCGGGTAGTACGCGGTGAGGCTACCGTCGCGCACCAGCCGCTGGTTGACCTCGACGAGCGAGAACAGCGACGCGGACACGCTGGTGGGCACCTCGAGGAAGTCGAGCACGTCGACGTAGAGCCAGGGGATCGCGTAGCGCAGGCTGCCACCGAACTGCAGCCCGAGGTCGGAGGTGAGCGCCTCGATCTCGGCCGATACCGTGTGGGCGCGACCCCAGAGGTTCGACTCCGAGAAGCTCATCGAGGCCGAGAAGCCGGTCTCGGTGTTGTACTGCGCCGCAGGCTGGAACACGCCGGTCTGCGCCGAGCGCACCACGACCCCGACCACGACCTCGCCCGGCTCCTCGGCCGGCAGCACCGCCCGGCTGACGGGCGTGACGACGCCGAGCCGCGCGATCGCCCGTAGGCCGTCGTCGAGCGCCCGCAGGTCGAGCACCTGCCCGGGGGTCGGGAGGTAGCGGGTGATCACGAACTCCTCGGTGCCGTCCGGCGGGCCGTCGTAGGTGATCTCGTACCCGGCGATGCGCATCTCCTGGACGCGTTGGATGTAGGTCCCGTCGTCGCGCCAGGTGAAGTCCGGCTGCGCCGCGATCACCACGCCGCGATCGCTGTAGAGCGCGCGGATCCTGCGGAAGTCCTCCTCGGCCAGAGCGGACGTGAAGGTGTCGGTCTCGTCCAGCGTGAGCTGGTTTCGGATGGTCTCGTCCCGGATGACCGTGTTGCCTTCGATCAACACGTGACGGATCGGTCCGGCGGTGTCGGGCGGCCCGACGGCGAAGCCGACCCGCACTGCGCCCGCCGGCGTGATCTGCGGCACGACGCGGATGTCGGCGGTGCGGCCGAGCGCGAGGCGCCGTACGTCCTCGAGCAGCACGTCGACGTTGAACAAGTCGCCGACCTCGAGGCTGAGCGCATCGGCGTCGACTCCGAGCGCCGTGGTGTCGAACGAGACGATGCGCAGCTCGCGCAGCCGCACCGTGAGGGTGCCGTCGGCATCGAGCTCGCTTCTCTCCTCGTCGACCCCGCTCTGCCGGTAGCCGAGCTGGCCGTAGCGCGTCGCCACCGCCTCGAGCGCCGCGGCGTAGGCCGCGAGGTCGAAGCGGTCGCGGCCAGTGACCGGCGCGAAGGCGCTGCGCAGCTCCTCCTCGGTCAGGACCTCGGACTCCTCGAAGACGACCTGCGCCAGCGGCGCGGTCTCGGTGACCGTGTACACCAGGCGTACCGGGGCGCGGCCGTCCTCGCCCGGCGGGGCGGCCCGGTCGGGGATCAGTTCGAGCACCACCGGCACGTCGAACGGCACGCCGAGGCTACGGTAGATCTCCTGCACCGTGTCGATCGCCCCCTCCGCGCGGATCGCGTTGAGCGTGCGCCCGGCGTCGAGCAGGTGCTCGCGGACGATCGCGTTACGCAGCGCCACGACGTCGATCGCCTCGACCCCGACGAACTCGACGCTCGAGATGCGCGGGTTCTCCCGCACCCGCACCGCCAGCACCGGACCGGCGCCGCGGTCCTCGAGGCTCACGGTGACCTCCTCGAAGGCACCGAGCGCGTAGACGCGGTTGCGTTCGGCCTCGAGGTCGACGCGCTCCACCGGGGTGCCGGGCCGCGCGGCGACGATGGTGCGGACCACGTCCGCGAAGGCGGTGGTGCCGTCGACTCGGACCTGCACGAGGTTGCCGGTGACGGCGGGGGCGGCTTGGCCCAGCGACCATGAGAACGCGCCGAGCGCGATCACCAGCCCGAGCCCGACGAGGAGTGCGCGAGACGGCATGCCGTAGTCTACCTGTGCAGATGAGAGCGCCAGCAGCCCAGCGCGAGCAGCACGCTGCGCGCGACGCGGCGTATGATGCGCCGCATGCAGCACGCACCTCGCGACGCGCCTGACTGGCCCCAGCTCGCGACCCGCGCGGCGGAGTCCCTGCGCGCCGCCGGGGCGCAGAGCGTCGACGTCGGCATCGTGCTCGGCTCGGGCCTCGGCCCGCTCGCCGACGAGGTCGACGCGCGCTGCAGCGTGCCCTTCTCCGAGCTGCCCGGCATGCCGGCGAGCACCGCGCCCGGCCACGCAGGCAGGGTCGTCTGTGGCGGCCTCTCCGGGCGCGAGGTGATCGCCTTCCAGGGACGGCTACACGGCTACGAGGGCTTCGACGCGCCCACCTGCGCCTTCCCGGTGCGCGTGATGCATGCGCTCGGCGCTCACGCCCTGCTGGTCAGCAACGCCTGCGGCGGCCTCGACCCGCACCTGCGCGCCGGCGAGCTGCTGCTGCAGCTCGACCTCATCAACGCCACCGGCGACGGCGCGCTGATCGGTCCCGACGACGGCCTGGGCGAGCGCTTCACGGTGATGTTCGACTGCTTCGACGCGCACTACCTCGAGCTCGCGCGAGCCGCCGCGCGGCGGCTCGGCCAGCGCCTGTCCGAGGGCGTCTACCTTGCGATCCGCGGTCCGGCCTACGCCACACGCGCGGAGCTCCGGGCGTATCGCACGCTGGGAGCGGACGCCATCGGCATGTCGACGGTGCACGAGGTCGCCATGGCGCGCCACCTCGGGCTGCGCGTGCTCGGCCTCTCCGGCGTCACCGACATGGCCCTGCCCGACGCCAACGAGCATGCGCACGGCGACGACGTCCTGCGCATGGCCGAAAGGCTCGGCGAGCGCTTCCGGGCGCTGGTGCGCGAGGTGCTCCCTGGTCTCTGAGCGCGGTGACCACGCAGGGCTGGCCCGGGTGCGCGCGCGCATCGAGGCCGCTAGCGGGCGGGTCGGCCGTGACCCGCGCAGCGTCCGTCTGGTGGCGGTGACCAAGGGTCGGAGCACCGCCGAGGTGCGGGCGTTGATCGCGGCCGGCCACCGTACGCTAGGCGAGAACCGGGTGCAGGACTGGCGACACGTGGCGGCCGAGCTCGCGGACACGACGCTGTCGTGGCACCTCGTCGGGCACCTGCAACGCAACAAGGTGCGCCAGTGTCGGCCCTTCGAGCTCATCCACTCGCTCGACAGCGAGCGGCTCGCGCTGGCGCTCGAGGCCGAGGGCGCGAAGCACGACCACGTGTTCCGCACCCTGCTGCAGGTGAACCTGTCGGGCGAAGAGACCAAGCACGGGGTGCCGGCCGAGGCCGCGGCGCCGCTGCTGGCGCGGCTCTCGGCGCTCGAGCACGTGACCGTCGAGGGGTTGATGACGATGGCGCCATACGACGACGATCCGAATCGCGCCCGCGAGCGGGCCCGGCCGGTGTTCCGCGACGCTCGCGCGCTGGCCGAGACGCTGGGCCTGCGCGAGCTGTCGATGGGCATGAGCGGCGACTTCGAGGCCGCGGTGGAGGAAGGCGCCACGCTGGTGCGCATCGGTGCGGCGCTCTTCGAGGGCACGACGCTGAGCGCGGAGGAGCGGCCGTGAAGCTCTCGCCGCTCGACGTGCGCCACATCGAGTTCGAGCGCTCGCCCCTGGGTTACCGCCAGCGCGCCGTGCGCGAGTTCCTAGGGCGCGTCGCCGACGAGCTCGAGGACCTGCTGCACGAGCTGCAGACGACGCGGGCGTGGGTGGCGGAGCGCGACGCGACCATCGGCCGCCTGCTCGAGACCGAGGCCGAGCTGAAGCGAGCGGTGGTGGCGGCGGAGCGGATCGGCAACGAGATGAAGGAGCAGGCCCGGCGCGAGGCGCAGGCGATCCTGCGCGACGCGCGCCGCGAACGGATCCTCCTGCTGCAGGCGACCGCCGCGGAGCTCGAAGCCGCCCGGGCCGAGCTGCTACGGCTCGAGCAGACGCAGGCACTGGCGCGCGAGCAGCTGCGCGGTCACCTGACCGGCTTCCTCACCGCGCTCGACGCGCGCCCCGGCAGCCGCATCGAGACCCCGGCGGAAGACGTGATCGCTTCACTCAGGGACGTGATCGCCGAGGCTCGGGCCGAGCTCGAAGCCGGCGGCCTCGAGGCCGACGAGCTAGAGGCTGATGACCGCGAGGCCGACCGCTTTGAGGCCGGCGGTCTGGAGGCCGGCGGCGAGGGCCTCGAGGACGATCAACTGGAGTCGCTCGATCGCTCCTCGAGCGTCGGCTGAGTGCCGTCTGTCTCGCCCCCGTCGGCATCGACCGTCACCTGACCGACGCGCTCGCCGGACGCCTCGGCGGCGAGGGCTGCCTGCAGCGTCACCCACGATAGCGTCGCGCACTTCACGCGCGCATGCAGCTTGCTGATCCCCTCGAGCACCACGAGGTCGCCGAGGCTGGGGTCGACGCCGCGGCCGTGGATCATCGCCTTGAAGCGGCCGATCAGCGTCTCGACCTCGGCGAGCGGCTTGCCCTTGATCGCTTGGGTCATCATGCTCGCCGACGCCTGGCTGATGGCGCAGCCGTGGCCGGAGAATCGGGCGTCCTCGACCGTCCCGTCACGGATCTGCAGGTAGAGCACGAGCTCATCGCCGCACGAGGGGTTGATGCCCTCCTGCTTGACGCTGTACGGATCGAGCTCGCCGCGGTTGCGCGGCGAGCGGGCGTGCTCGAGCACAGCGTCACGGTAGATCTGGTCTAAGAACCCCATAGTGCTAGGCTACCGCACCGAAGAAGTCGCGGACTTCCTCGAGCGCGTCGGCCAGCAGGTCGATCTCGGCCTCGGTGGTGTGCAGCCAGAAGCTCGCCCGGGCGGTGCTGCGCACGCCCAGCGCGCGCATCAGCGGCTGGGCGCAATGGTGCCCGGCCCGCACGGCGATGCCGCGCGCATCGAGCGCGGTGGCGACGTCGTGCGGGTGCACGCCCGCGACGTTGAACGGGACGATGCCGCCGCGATCGTCGCCCTCGGGGCCGTACAGGGTGATGCCCTCGAGCGCCTCCAGCCTACGGAGCGCGTATCTCGCCAGCGCGCGGTCGTGCTCCCAGATCGCCTCCATGCCGATCTCGTCGAGGTAATCGAGCGCCGCGTGCAGGCCGACGGCCTCGGCGATCGCCGGCGTACCCGCCTCGAAGCGCATGGGGATGTCCGCGTAGGTCGAGCGGTCGATCTCGACGGTGCGGATCATCTCGCCGCCGCCCATGAACGGCGGCCACCCTTCGAGCAGCGACTCGCGCACCCACAGGGCGCCGATGCCCGTCGGCGCGCCGAGCTTGTGGCCGGAGAAGACGTAGGCGTCGGCATGGAGCGCCTGCACGTCGACCGGCAGGTGCGGCGCGGCCTGTGCCCCGTCGACCAGCAGCAGCGCCCCGACGGCGTGCGCCAGATGCGCGATCTCGGAGATCGGGTTGCGTACGCCGAGCACGTTGCTGAGGTGGAAGGTGGTCACCAGCTTCGTGCGCGGCGAGAGCGCGTCGGAGAGCGCCTGGAGGTCGACGCGTCCATCGGGGCCGAGCGGCACCGGGCGGATGATCGCGCCGCGTTCGGCGGCCAGCAGGTGCCAGGGCACCAAGTTGGCGTGGTGCTCGGCCACCGTCAGCACGATCTCGTCGCCATCGCCCAGCGCGCGCCGACCCCAGGCGTGGGCCATGAGGTTGATCCCCTCAGTCGCGTTGCGCACGAACACCACCGAGCGCTCGCTGGGGGCGTTGAGGAAGCGCGCGACGCGCGACCGGGCGGCTTCGTAGCGCTCGGTCGCCTCGGCCGAGAGCGTGTGCGCGCCGCGGTGCACGTTGGCGTAGTGCCGCCGGTAGAAGCCGTCGACCGCGGCCAGGACGCGTTCGGGCTTCTGGGCCGAGGCGGCGCTGTCGAGGTAGACCACGGGAGCGCCGTGGACGCGCCTCTCCAGGATGGGGAAGTCGCCGCGGCGGGCGGCTGCGTCGAAAGCCATGCGCGATGCTACCACTTCTCGGAATTGTTCCGAGTTCCGTGCC
>SKMG01000140.1 GCA_007121175.1 Trueperaceae bacterium
CCGCGAGCCTCTCCCCAGAGCTCTCGCAGCTCGCTCGAGGAGGCCAGGACCTGCTGGAGGCTGCCGCGCGCGACGATACGGCCGCCGTCCATCACCAGCACCTGGTCTGCGCGCTCCAGCGCCGCCCAGCGATGCGAGACCACCAGGCAGGTGGCCCGTTCGAGCGGCGAGCCCGCCTCGCCGCGACGCGAGAACAGACCGGCCCACAGCTGCCGCTCGGTCTCGACGTCGAGCGCGCTGGAGAGGTCGTCGAAGATCAGCAGCTCTGCGTCACGCATGAACATCCGCGCTGCCGCCGAGCGCTGGACCTGACCGCCCGAGAGGCGCACGCCGCGCGAGCCCACCTCGGTCTCGAGCCCGTGGTGCAGCAGTGAGACGTCGCGCTCCATCACTGCGAGCTCGATCGCTCGGTGCAGCTCGGCGGGGTCGGCGCGGCCGAGCGCCACGTTCTCGCGGAGCGTGTCGGAGAAGAGCCGGGGCACCTGGCTCGTGTAGGCGCTGCGGGGCGGCACGAACCAGCTGGCGAGGTCCTCGACCAGCGTGTCGTTCCACCACACGCTTCCCGTCTCGCGTGGCGCCAGCCCCATCAGCACGCGCACGAGCGTCGACTTGCCCGAGCCGACGCGGCCGGTCACCACGGTGAAGGAGCCGCGTTCGAGCTCGAAGCTGACGTCGATCAGGGCCGGCGCCCCGTCGCCGTGGCGCGCTACGAGACCCTCGACCCGGAGCGACTGCAAGGGCAACGTCGCTGGTCTGGGGTCGATGAAGGGCTGGGGGCCGTCGCGCAGGTGCAGTTCGGCGCCAGCGACCACCGTCTCGGGGCCGCCGTCGTGCAGCAGTGCCGACAGCCGCTCGAACGCGACGCCGGTGCGCTTGTGCTGCACCATCATCGCCCCCAAGAACGAGATGGTCTCGGTGAGCCGCGGCAGGAACGTCACGAACAGCGCGAAGTCCCCCACGGTGAAGGAGCCGCGCTGCATGGCGCCAGCGCCGATCAGCAGGATGATGCCAGTGGCCACGTTCACCATGTTGTCGTTCACCGACTTGAAGACCTCCGAGAGCAGCGAGTCCGTGAGCGCGGCCCGGCGGCGCGCCGCGTTGCGGCGCTCGAACTCGGCCAGCACGGTCTCCTCGCTGCCGGCGCCCTGCACGGCTTGGACCGCGTTGAAGGTCTCGCCCAGGAAGTCGGTGACGCGTCCGGTGGCTTCGCGCATGGCTCTGCGCACACGCCGGATGTGCGGACGCAGGGCATTGCTCAGCAGCAACGTCAGCAGCAACGGCAGGCAGATCAGCGCCGTCATCAACGGATCGACCTGGAACATCACGGCCAGCGCGAGAGCGGCGAACAGCACCAGGCCCCACATGTCGATCCAGTGCTCGAGGTACTGAGCGATGTCGTCGACGTCGTCGCGGAAGCGGCTGATCGCTTCGGACGGCGAGTCCGGCAGCCGGCGCGTGCCGGGCGCCGTGAGGAGGTAGCCCAGCAGGTTGCGTCGCATCCGCAGCACGACCTCGGCCCAGTAGCTGGCGTAGGCGTAGACGCCGCCGGCCAACAGGCCGATGCGGAACACGTCGACCGAGAGCGCCAGCGCCAGGTAGGCCCAGGGGCTCATCGCCGCCGCACCCTGGCCCGAGAGCGTGTCGAAGATGCCTTTCATGAACAGGCCGACCAGCACCGGCGAGGCGTGGACCAGCAGCCAGATGAGCACGTTCAGCAGGAGCAGCGCGGGCCGGTGCCACGCCAACGTCAGCAGCAGCCGCAGCGTGCTCGGCGAGGCGGGAGCGGCCGTCGCGGCCGCTGGGGGTCTCGTGGTCGTGATCATGCCAACTCCAGGAGTTCGGGACCGGCGTCGCCGAGCGGCCGACGGCCACGACCGCGGCTGCGGCCGGCCGCCAGCAGGCGGGCGTAGCGCGAGCGAGGATCGCGGGCGAGCCGGTCGCGCGGGCCGTACTCGGCGACGCGTCCGGCCTCGAGGATCATCACCTCGTCGGCCTTCTCCACGGTCTCCAGCCGGTGCGCGATGATGATGGCGGTGCGGCCCCGCAAGAGCCGCTCGACGCAGCGCTCCAGATGGCGCTCGGTGACCGGATCGAGGCGCGACGAAGGTTCGTCGAGGACCACCAGGCCAGGATCCTTGAGGAAGACTCGCGCGAAGGCCAGCAGCTGCGCCTCGCCTGCCGAGAGGTTCGACCCGCCCGCCTTCACGAGCGTGTCCAGGCCGGCGGGCAGCTGCGACAGCCATTCGTCGAGGCCGACCTCGCGTAGCACCTCGAGCAGGCGCGCGTCCGGGATCGAGCGGTCGAAGAAGCTCAGGTTCTCGCGCACGCTGGCCTGGAACAGCTGCACATCCTGCGTGACCATGCCGACGCGCCTGCGCAGGTCGGCAAGCTCGACGTCAGGGGTCGGGACCCCGGCGAGCCGTACCGCTCCCTCGTCCGGGTCGTAGAAGCGGAACAGGAGACGGGTCAGAGTCGTCTTGCCGCTGCCGGTGCGGCCGAGCAGGCCGAGCACGCGGCCGGGCGCCACGCGCGCGCTGATGCCATCGAGGATGGGCGGGGTGTCGGGCGGCGCATCGGCGTAGCGGAAGCGCAGGTCCTCGAAACGCACCTCCAAGGGACCGGGGGGGAGCGTGTGCCCGCCACCGTGCCCGAGCGCGCCTTCGGTGCGCAGCAGCTC
>SKMG01000300.1 GCA_007121175.1 Trueperaceae bacterium
CCCTGTTCCTGGGCACCTCCGCCGGCGGCAGGATCCCCATCCCATGCATGAGGGTCTGCCAGCGTGCGGCCGGTGTCGAGCAGGGCCAGCAGCGCCACGTCGGCGCCGTCCGCCTCGAGGATACGGGCCATCTCGAAGGCGATCATTCCGCCCATCGACCAGCCCCCCAGCAGGTAGGGGCCCTCCGGCTGCACCGAACGGACCGCCTGCACGTACTCGGCGGCCATGTCCTCGATCCGGTCGCGGGGCGGGCCGTTCCCGTCGAGGCCGCGAGCCTCCAGGGCGTAGAACGGCCGGCCATCGCCCAGCGCCTGCGCCAGCGCCACGTAGGGAAACGCGCTGCCGCCGACCGCGTGGACGCAGAAGAACGGCCAGCGCGTGCCGCCCTCGTGCAGGGCCACCAGCGGCGAGGTTGGCGCAGGCGGCCCGGGTGCTCGGTGCTCGCGGAGCCGCTGCGCGAGCGCCTCGATGGTGCGGCCCCGGAGCACTGTCGTCACCGGCATGTCGTCGTCGAACTCGCTGCGGATGCGAGCGGCGAGCCGCATCGCCAGCAGCGAGTGGCCGCCGAGCTCGAAGAAGTCGTCGCGGACGCCGATGCGCTGCCCGGGGAAGAGCGATTCCCAGATGCGTACCAGGCGCTCCTCAACCGCATCGCGCGGCGCGACCGGCGCCGGCTTCGGCTCGGACGGAGCGGAGTCCCAGGCGGCGAGCGCTCCGCGGTCGACCTTGCCGCCCTCCATGCGCGGTAGCTCGTCGAGCGTCACGACGACTGACGGCACCATGTAAGGCGGCAGTCGATCATGCAAGAAGTCGCTCAGCACCGCGGCGTCGAGCGCCGTCGCCTCACGGTGTCGGGCGTCGCGCCTCGTGGCTGCCGCCTCGACGAACGCGACCAGTCTGCCATCACCCGAGGCGGTTCGCTGCATGACGACCGCCGCCCGCCGCACGTCCGGGTGCCGGGCCAGCGCGGCCTCGACCTCGACGGGCTCGACACGGAAGCCCCGCACCTTCAGCTGCGCGTCGAGCCGGCCCAGGAACTCGATGGTCCCGTCGGCGCGCCAGCGTGCGCGGTCGCCGCTCCGGTAGAGGCGCGCGCCGGCGGCCCGATCGAACGGGTCACGGACGAACCGCTGCGCGCTCTCCTCCGGCCGGTTCAGGTAGCCGGGGGCGACGCCGGCGCCGCCGATGCACAGCTCGCCCGGCGCGCCGATGGGGGTCGGCTGCAGGCGATCGTCGAGGACGTAGACCCGCACGTTGTGGATCGGGCGACCGATCGGTACGCAAGGGCGGCCGTCGCCAGGGCGGCAGCGCCAGTGGGTGGCGTCGATCGTCGCCTCGGTGGGCCCGTAGAGGTTGTGCAGCTCGGCCGGCAGGCGCGCGAAGAAGCGCTCGCACAGCTCGAGCGAGAGCACCTCGCCGCCGCAGATCACGTGCCGAAGGCTCGTGCAGCGCCCGATTCCCGGCTCATCGAGCAGCGCCTCGAGCAGCGAGGGAACGACCTGCACCACGCTCACGTCGTGATCGGCGATCAGCTGGACGAGCCGCGCGCCGTCGCGTGCGGCCGCGGGCGGCGGAACGACCAGCCGCGCGCCGGCCGCGAGTGGCCCGAAGATCTCCCACACGGACGGGTCGAAGCCGAGCGCCGTGTGCAGGAGGATCGCGTCGGCGGGGGCGAGCGCGAAGGCAGCCTGCCGCCACCGCAGCTGGTTGCATATCGCTCGGTGCGGGATCGCGACACCCTTCGGGGCGCCCGTCGATCCGGACGTGTAGATCGCGTAGGCCGGATCGTCGGGACCTGCGCCGCTCTCCAGGTGATCGGCGTCGAGGCAGTCGATGGCCTGACGCTCGGCATCGAGGTCGATCACGCGCGCGCCCAACGAGCGCGCCTCCGTGGGCCGGCCCCTGGTGAGCAGCACGTGGGCGCGGGCATCCTCGACCACGGCACGCAGGCGCTGCCGCGGGTAGCCCGGACCGAGCGGGAGGTAGACACCACCAGCCTTGACGATGGCGAGCGCTGCGATCACCGCGTCGAGCGATGGCTCCAGGAGCACGCCGACCGGCACGCCCGGACCGACGCCCGCGCCCTTTAGATATCGGGCGAGGCGGCCGGACCGCGCTCGCAGCGCACCGTAGCTCACGCGCTCGTCACCGATCGCGACGGCGATGGCGTCCGGTGAGCGGGCCGCCCGCTCGTCGAACAGGTCGTGCAGGCGGGCTTCGCCGTCGTCATCCGCGGCCGTGCCGTTCCACGCGGTCGTGACCAGGCGGCGCTCCTCGTCACTGGCGATCGGGAGGGCCGAGAGCGAACGCTCGGGGTCCGCGACGATGCCTTCCAGCAGCCTCTGGAAGTGATCGGACAGCCGCACGATCGTCGCCTCGTCGAACAGCTCGGCGTCGTACTCCAGCGCCGCCCGCAGCGGCTCGCCGTTCTCGATGAAGAGCGTGACGTCGGCGATGGGGGCTTCGGCATCGACCTCGAGCGGCTCGATGTGCAGGCCCTCCATCCGCAGCTCTGGGACCCGCGTGTCGTGCATGACCAGCATCGCCTGGAAGAGCGGCGAGCGCCCCGCTGCGCGCTGGGGTCGCAGCGCCTCCACGACGCGCTCGAAGGGGAGGTCACGATGCGCGAAGGCGCCGAGCGCCGTCTCCCGCGCCCGCTGCAGGAG
>SKMG01000382.1 GCA_007121175.1 Trueperaceae bacterium
GCCCACCATCTGGCCGTGTCGTCGCTGGCGATGGTCGGTTGGTGGCTCGAGCACGGGATGCCGGACGATGCGAAGACCATGGGGCGCATCTACGCTCGGCTGGTCGTCGAGCCGACGCGGTGAGTCGAGCGGTGCGCCGCTGAGCTCGACCACCACCGGCTCATGGTCGGCCCTCGTTGGGCTCGGGCCGGGAAACGGGCTCGGGCCGGGGATCGAGCTCGGGCTGCGCGATGCCGCGCAGCAGTCGCCCCAGGATGTCGGTACCGGTCACGATCCGCCGCGGCTCGGCCCACAGCACGATGACGTCGTGCTCGACGATGTCGTCGCCCGCTGAGCCTGAGCTGATCACGAAGCGCCGGATGAGGCTCCCGAGCCGGGCGGCGGGCTCGCGGACCACCAGGGGCCGGTGGCAATGCCGCAGCGGATCGAAGCGCTCGGGCCAGAACAGCGCCTCGTGGAGCAGGGCATGGACCGCGAGCACCAGCCTCGGCTCGCCCACCGGGTCCGTGATCACCGCCCAACTCTTGCCGGAGCGACCTATGGCACGCAAGAAGGGATCGTCGGGCGCGGGTTCGATGCGCGGGAAGCGCGGGCGTCCGTCGTCGAACTCGAGCTCGACGATGCTCTCCGGATCGATCGGCTCTCCTTCGTCGGCGAGCGGCACGTCGTCGAGATCGAGGAAGTTCAGCGCGCCGCGGCCCTCGACCACCCCGATCTCGCTGTGCGCCGCCTCCATGTGGAGCCGGATCACCTGGCGCAGGTCCCGCTCCCGGAAGTAGCGGACCTCGTCGCCGCCCAGCCACCGGTCGAGCACCCACGCCGACGGCCGGGCGACCGGGTAGAGCAGCACCTGGTAGACCCGTAGCAGCGGCGCCAGCAGCGCGCTCAGGCGCAGCGCGTGGCGCGTGAAATAGGCTTGCGGCCCGATCTCGGCGAACACCGTGATCACGACCGTCGAGAACAAGAACGCCGCCACGCCGCTGAGCAGCGAACCCGACAACAGAGCCAGCAGCACGTTCACCGCCACGTTGGCCCACAGGATCGTGACCAAGCTGAAGTTGGCGTCGTCTCGCAGCCGTAGCACCCGGATCGCGCGGGCGTCGCCCTTGCGAGCCGCAACGCGCAGCTCGAGCCGGTTCAGTGAGAACAGCCCCAGGTTGAGACCCGAGAGGAGCGCCGATTGCGACAGACACAGCGCGATGCCGAGCCATGCCAGGAAGGTCGCGGCCGGCGCGAGCGTGGGCGTAGGGAGCGCGTCGTTCAGTCCCGCGCCGCCTCCTTGGCATCCACGCCGATGAGCAGCAGCAGCGAGTTCTCCGGCACCTGGACGCGAGCCCCGGTCGTCAGCAGCCTGCCCCATCCCCGAGGCTCGACGCGGCCGCTGTCCGTGTCGACGCAGATCCGCCAGCCGCTCGCGTGGGGGTTCGGTGGCAGCGTGAAGGTGCGTCCCTCCCGAGCGGCCGCGAGCAGCATGAAGGTGGCGTCCTCGAGGCGGTTGCCGTGCCGGTCGAGCTCGCGCAGCGACTGGCCGCACAGCCGCATGCCCACGGCGGCGTTGCGCTCGTCGTGCCAGTCGCAGTCGCGCATCTCGAAGCCGTCCGGGTGCCACCACGTTACGTCGCGGCACTCCCCGTGCCTCGCGCCGGTGAGGAAATGACGCCGCCGGAACACCGGATGCGCGCGCCGCAGCGCGACGAGGTCGCTGGTGAAGCGCAGGAAGGCGCCCTCCTCTGGCCCTAGCTCCCAGTCGAACCAACTCACCTCGTCGTCCTGGCAATAGGCGTTGTTGTTACCCCGTTGCGTGCGGGAGAGCTCGTCGCCGCCCGACAGCATGGGGATGCCTTGCGAGAGCAGCAGCGAGGCCATCAGCGCGCGCTTGCGCTTACCTCGCAGCCGCCTGAGTGCTGGGTCAGAGCTCGGTCCCTCGACGCCGAAGTTGTGCGACAAGTTGTGATCATTGCCGTCACGGCCGTGCTCGCCATTGGCCTCGTTGTGCTTGCGCTCGTAACTGACCAGGTCGTGGAGCGTGTAGCCGTCGTGGGCGGTCACGAAGTTGATCGAGGCCCAGGGCCTGCGCCCGTTGTGATCGTAGAGGTCCGACGAGCCAGTCAGGCGCGTGGTGAACTCGGCGACCCGGCCGCGGTCGCCGCGCCAGAAGGCGCGGATCGCGTCGCGGTAGCGGCCGTTCCACTCGGTCCAGGACCACGGGAAGTTGCCGACCTGATAGCCGCCCGGGCCGACGTCCCACGGCTCGGCGATCAGCTTCACGCGTGACAGCACGGGATCTTGCTGGATGACCTTGAAGAAGGCCGAGAGCATGTTCACGTCGTAGAGCTCACGCGCCAGAGCCGCCGCGAGGTCGAAGCGGAAGCCGTCGACGTGCATCTCGCTCACCCAGTAGCGCAGGCTGTCGGTGATGAGCTGCAGCACGTAGGGGTTGCCGGGGTCGAGGGTGTTGCCGGTGCCGGTGTAGTCGATGTAGAAGCGCCTGTCCCGGGGCTGCAGTTTGTAGTACGAGCTGTTGTCGATGCCGCGGAACGATAGCGTCGGACCGGTGTGGTTGCCCTCGCCGGTGTGGTTGTAGACGACGTCGATGATCACCTCGAAGCCGGCGCGGTGCAGCTCACGGACCATCGTCTTGAAGTCGCCGACGGCGCTCAC